>JAFMSA010000605.1 GCA_017353855.1 Alphaproteobacteria bacterium | reverse complement strand
AAAACCTCAAATTCATCGTTGACCGGCTCGACCTTTGCCCTCGCCGGCGCGCGCGAAGATCTTTTTGATATGCGGGCCACGGTTATCCGGAATTCTCACAATGCGATCTCCCTACAGCTCGATGCGCCGGCTCAGCGCCACCGGTGGGTCGGCACTTCCTATTCTGGCCGAGGGCGCTTTGTCACGAAACAGAAATCCGCTCCGCCCCTCGCGGTGGCGCGGGGGCTCCCGGCAGGCTAGAATCGCCTCGATCGGCCGACCCAGACATCGAGGTCACAATGCCCGACCCTTATGCCCGTTACAGGCGGCTCAAATTCGACAAGCCGCATGCCAGCGTGCTCCGCATCACAATGGAGAACGGGCGAATGAATACGACCGACGAGGTGCTGCACGCCGAGCTCGCCGACATCTGGCGCGACGTCGATAAAGACGCGAGCATCAATGCCGCGATTGTGACCGGTGCCGGCAAGGTATTTTCCGCGGGCGGCGATTTTTCGATCATCCAGCAGAGTATCGATGACTTCCAGTCGCGCGCACGGCAATGGAGAGAGGCGCGCGAGATCGTTTACAATTTGATCAACTGCAGCAAACCGGTGGTCAGCGCGATGCGCGGGGTCGCAGTCGGAGCGGGTCTTGTCTGCGGTCTGCTCGCCGACATTTCCATTGCGACAAGAGACTGCCGTATCATCGATGGCCACACGCGTTTGGGTGTCGCTGCCGGCGATCATGCCGCAATCGTATGGCCGCTGCTTTGTGGTCTCGCCAAGGCTAAATATTATCTGTTGCTGTGCGACGAGGTGCTCGGGACAGAGGCCGAACGCATTGGCCTTGTCTCATTGGCTGTCGATGACCGGGAACTCGATGCCAAGGCAGTGGAGATTGCGACCCGTCTCGCCGAGGGCGCCCAGAGCGCGATCCGGTGGACGAAATACGCGCTCAACAATTGGCTGCGCGCGATGGGGCCGACCTTCGATACGTCCTTAGCCCTCGAATTCCTCGGCTTCGGCGGGCCGGAAGTGAAGGAGGGTCTCGCCTCGCATCGCGAGAAGCGCGCCCCCGCCTTTCCGCCGAATACGCCGCTGTGAATTCGTTCTCGCGCCCGTTTCCGCCGGAACCGGTCCGTCACGTTCCTCGGTCCGGGGTTTCGATGACGACCCTTGGCGCCGACAACTCTCGAATCCTAAGCCCGGGTCTCCGCTTGCGCGGGAGTGACGAAAAACGTCGCTAAAGCGTGGCCCTCTGGCATGCGGACAACCAGCCCGTCGACGGCGTCGCACATCGTGATCTGGCAGGAGAGGCGTGGGTTGGGCGAGGCCGTAGCATCAGGCCCCCGCACGCGGGCCTTGCGAGCCCGGCTCGGGCAGGCCGATCTGTCCGAGCCACCGAGGGCCGACATAGACATGGCGGGTCGTGCGCGCGCACGCGCCGCCACAATCGGCGCCTATACGCGGCACACCATTGTTCGCGGCACCGCGCATCAGGGAGAGGCCGACCAGCTCCAATCTGATGCCCGGTTCCATTGTATTCGCGATATTGGGCTTCGGCATTCAGCCGGTCTCACGGCGCAGCGCCAATTGGCTACGGGAACAACTGTTCCCCGGTCTCTGCGTCCTCGACGAAGATCGCACTGACGGGGCAATTCTCCGCCGCCTCCAGGATCTTCTCGACAGTATCGCCTTCGGGATCGACGGCTTCCGACTGGCGGTTCTCATTGAGCCGAAACACCTTCGGAGCGATCGTCTCGCACATGGCATTCCCGACGCATACGTCGTGGTCTACCCACACGCGCAATTTGCGAGCCACCGGATTTCTCCTATTGCCACGTCACCGGCAGCGACTTCAGCGAACGGAACGTGATGCTCGGTTGATACTGCAGTTCCTGCGTATCAACCTGCAGAGCCGGGAAGCGCGCCGCCAAGGCCTTGAACACCTCCTGACCCTCAACGCGCGCCAATGTCGCTCCCAGACAGTGATGCACGCCATTTCCGAAAGCCACGTGGGGGTTCGGCTGCCGGGTGATGTCAAACCGGTCGGGATCGGCGAACACGTTGGGATCCCGGTTGGCCGAGGAGATGAACCACCGGATGCGATCGTTCTTGCGCATCACCTTGTCCCGCATCTCGACGTCCTGGGAGGCGAGCCGCTGGATCGACTTGACCGGCGCGTCGTAGCGCAGGCACTCCTCGGTTGCCCATTTGGCGGCCCCGGCGGAGTCCTTCTTGAGCAGCGCCCACTGATCGGGATGCTGGATGAACGCCAAGGTGCCGTTGCAGATCAGGTTGATCGTCGTCTCGTGGCCGGCCAGCAGCAACAATGAGGTGTTGACCAGCACTTGATGTCGCGTGAACACGCCCTTCTTCTCACCGCTTGCCAGCACCGAGATGAAATCGTCGCCCGGCCTGACAATGCGCTCATCGACGAGCGGCGAGACGTATTCGAGCATCCCCTTCATGCCGTCCGTCAGGACCGGCATGCGGTTGTGCTCGCCACGACCGATGTACAACAGCTTCTCCGCCAGCTGGCGGACATAAGGCCGGTCCTCGCGGGGCACGCCCATCATCTGGGCGATCACGAGCACCGGCAGCGGGGTCGCCAAATCCCGCATGACGTCCATGCGTCCTTTCTTCTCCGCAGCGTCGAGCAGCTCGCTGACGGCGTCGACGACAAACGGACGCCAGGCTTCCATCGATTTGGGAGTGAAATAGCCATGCACGATCCGGCGCATGTCCAGATGCTCGGGTCGGTCGTGCTGGATGAACTGGTCGCCCTGGTAATGCCGTACATATTCGTAGAGGCCCAGATCCGACTCGTCGATTGCCGGGTAGGCGGGCTTCGGGTCGTTCTTGAAAACGGCGGACGAGAACAGCTCGTGATGCCGGGTCAGCCGCGTCACGTCGTCGTGGCGGGTAACGACCCATAACGCGTAGGTCTCGTTCCAATGTACGGGGTCCTCGTCGCGCAGCCGGCCATAATAGTTATAGGGGTCGGCAATGACATCCGGCGTAAACATGTCGTCCGGGATCGCAGCAACCATAGTCTCCTCCCTTCTCACGACGTTCTCTTGAGCCCTCACCCGCTTCCCCCTGCGGCTACTCCGGCGCAGCACCTTCCGCGCAATGCGGGAGAGAGAGGACCAAGCCCGCAGGGCTTGCCGTATGAGGGTTAATTCAGGCCATAGAAGCCCATCGCGCCGCCGGCCATGACACCGTGCCTGGTCTCGGGCGAGGTTCCCTCGAGCCGGTCCAGCAGCATTTTCGGCGCGCCGGGGAAGAAGCCGTCCGGATGCGGGTAGTCGGTCGCCCACAGGATCTTATGCGGCCCGACATAGTCGGCCAGCACCTTGATGCTGCCCTCGACCGGCTCGAACGAGATCCAGCAGTTGCGCTGAAACAGTTCGCTCGGCCGGGT
>JAFMSA010000604.1 GCA_017353855.1 Alphaproteobacteria bacterium | reverse complement strand
AACAAGTCGATGACAACGTCCTTTCTAAATTTCTGGCGGAATTCCACAGCCGCCCGTGCGACCTCGACAACCGCTTCGGGGTCATCGCCATTGACGTGGAAAATGGGCGCCTGCACTCCCTTTGCCACATCGGACGGATACGGGCTCGACCGCGCAGCCGAAGGGGCTGTCGTAAAGCCGATCTGATTATTGACGATCACATGGATCGTTCCGCCGGTGCAGAACCCGGTCAGCTCGGACAATTCGAGCGATTCGGCCACAAGCCCCTGGCCGGCAAAGGCAGCATCGCCGTGCATCAGAATGCTGGCCACTTGCGTGCGTTCAGAGTCGCCGCGCTGCAGCTGCTTTGCCCTGACCTTACCGAGCACGACCGGATCAACCGCCTCCAGGTGCGAAGGGTTGGCCGCCAGCGAGAGATGAACGGTTTTCCCGCCGACCTCACGGTCACCCGAGGTGCCGAGGTGGTATTTGACGTCGCCCGAGCCGTGGACATGTTCGGGATTCGTGGAATTGCCCTGGAACTCCGAAAAGATCGCCGCGAAAGGTTTGCCGACAAAATTGGCAAGCACGTTCAGGCGACCGCGGTGCGGCATACCGATCACAAATTCGCTGATGCCGAGTTCGCTGCCGCGCTGCAGGATTGCCTCGAGGGCCGGCATCAACGATTCGGCTCCCTCGATGCCGAACCGCTTAGTGCCGGTATATCGGCGATCAAGAAACCGCTCGAAGGTTTCGGCAACGGTCAGCGTGCGCAAAATTTCCTTCTTGATCGCCGCCGAAAGCGCCGGGCGGTTCTGCCGTTTCTCGAATCTTTCCTGGATCCAGGCCTTCTCGGCAGGATACTGAATATGCATGTACTCGACGCCGATCTTTCCGCAGTAGGTCTCGCGCAATGCGGCAATGATCTCGCGGAGGGTAGCTCGCTCACGTCCGAGCAGGTTGTTCGTGAAGATCTCGCGTCCAAGATCCCTTTCCGTAAAGCCGTAGCTGCGATAGTCGAGCTCGGGGTGGTGTCCCCGCCTGTCGAGACCGAGCGGGTCGAGATCGGCCTCCAGATGCCCCCGTACCCGGTAGGATCGGATCAGCTGCAAGGCGCGGATGGAATCCAGCGTGGCGCGGCGCAACACCTGCTCGTCGGTCTCCGCCGCGGCCGCCCCGTTGCCGCTGGCCATGGGCGCGGATTTCGTCCAGGAAGGTCCGTGCATCTCGGTCAGCACCGAGGTTGGATCGTCGCTCATGTCGGAAAAGAACTGGCGCCAACTCTCGTCAACGGAGCCGGGGTCTTCCAGAAAGTTGGCATAGAGCCGGGCGATGAACGTGGAATTGGCGCCCGTCAGAAATGTCGTGCCGTCCAAATCAGCCATGAGCTTACCGGGTGGTGGTCGAATTCAACAAAGCGCGCAATGCGGCTCGCTCCTCCCCGTCCTCTCGGCCGGGGAGAGGGAAACGTTGTACATATGCGTGCAACAGGCGCTAAGTGCTACCCGCGGATCTTTGGCCGCCGAGCACGTCCCGCATCGTCGTGCCGATGGCGGCGGGCGACGCAGCGACGACCACACCGGCGCTGCGTAGCGCTTCCATCTTGTCTGCGGCACCGCCCCTGCCGCCGGCGATGATCGCGCCGGCATGACCCATCCGCCGGCCGGGCGGTGCGGTGCTGCCGGCGATGAAGCCGACGACCGGCTTCTTGCGACGCGCGGTCTTTAGAAATTCAGCACCGTCCTCTTCCGCGGTCCCTCCGATTTCGCCGATCATGACGATCGCCTCGGTCTCGTCATCGCCGAGGAACATCTCGAGCACCTCGACAAAATTTGTGCCGTTGACCGGGTCACCTCCGATGCCGACGCATGTCGACTGCCCCAGGCCGACCGCGGAGGTCTGTGCGACCGCCTCGTAAGTCAGCGTCCCTGAGCGGGAGACGATGCCGACTTTGCCGCGGCGGTGGATATGACCCGGCATGATGCCGATCTTGCATTCGTCCGGGGTAATAACACCGGGACAGTTGGGCCCGATCAGCCGCGAGCGGCTGCCGCTGAGGCTGCGCTTGACACGCACCATATCGAGGACCGGGATGCCCTCTGTGATACACACGATCAGCGGGATCCGGGCATCGGCCGCTTCGAGGATCGCATCGGCGGCAAAGGGCGGCGGCACGTATATCACGCTCGCATCGCAACCGGTTTTGGCGCGCGCCTCGCGAACCGTGTTGAACACCGGCAGGTCAAGATGACGCGTGCCGCCTTTTCCCGGTGTCACGCCGCCGACCATTTTCGTGCCATAGGCGATGGCCTGCTCGGAGTGAAAAGTTCCTTGGGCGCCGGTAAAACCCTGACACAGCACCTTGGTCGAGGCGTCCACGAGTATCGCCATCAGGCGGCCCCCCTGACGGCGCTCACCACCTTCCTCGCGGCATCGGCGAGGTTTTCGGCCGCCAGTATCGGCAAGCCGGACTGTTGCAGGATTTTTTTGCCGAGGTCGACATTCGTGCCCTCGAGCCGGACGACGAGGGGCACGTGCAGATTGACCTCGCGCGCGGCGGCTACCACCCCTTCGGCAATGACGTCGCAGCGCATGATGCCGCCGAAAATATTGACGAGAATTCCCTCGACGTTCGGGTCGCTCAAGATCAGCTTGAAAGCCGCTGCCACCCGCTCGCGCGTCGCTCCGCCGCCGACATCGAGAAAATTGGCCGGGTTGCCGCCGTGCAATTTTATGATGTCCATCGTCGCCATCGCCAGGCCGGCGCCGTTGACCATGCACCCGATGTTGCCGTCGAGCTTGACATAATTGAGCCCGTGCTTGCCGGCTTCAAGCTCGGTCGGATCCTCTTCGTCCTCATCCCGCAACGCTTCGATTTCGGGATGGCGAAACAGCGCGTTGTCGTCGAACCCGAATTTGGCGTCCAGCGCCAGGAGCTGGCCCGAACCGGTCACGCCGAGCGGATTGATCTCGACAACGGAAGCATCGAGCTCACAAAATGCTCGGTAAAGCGCCGTAATGAATTTCACTGCGGTGCCGAGCTGGGCTCCTTCGAGCCCCAGGCCATAAGCAATGTTGCGGGCATAAAACGGCTCGATCCCGCTCGCGGGGTCAATCCCCGACTTGAGAATCTTTTCGGGGGAGGCCGCCGCTACCTCCTCGATCTCGATTCCGCCCTCGGTCGAGCCAATAATGGTGACCCGTCCCGTCTCACGGTCGATCAGCACGCCGAGATAGAGTTCCCGAGCAACATCGCAGCCCTCCTCGACGTAGACCCGCTTGACCTCACGCCCGGTCGGTCCGGTCTGATGCGTTACCAGGTTCTTGCCGAGCAGCGAGCGCGCTGCCGCAGCGACATCGTCTTCCGAACGGCAGAGCTTCACCCCGCCGGCCTTGCCGCGACCGCCGGCATGGATCTGCGCCTTGACGACC
>JAFMSA010000603.1 GCA_017353855.1 Alphaproteobacteria bacterium | reverse complement strand
GCACCTGGTGGACGAACGGCGCGGATATTCCCGGTCTCACCTGCCAGGGCGACACTTTCGACGAGCTCGCCGAAGCGGTCTTCGAACTCGGCCCGGAGCTGCTGCGCGCCAAGGGGATTGAGCCGGCCGGCCAGGCGGTGGCGATCACCGTGGTGGCCGAGTGGCATGGCTCCTCTCCCTCGTGTTTAGCTCAAGATTGCAGACACAGCCATGTGAGGCTTCCATGAACGGAGAATCCGCTCCGGTGCCCTATGGCGCGAAAGGCGCCACCCGCCGGCTCCTTCGTGAAAGGGCACGCCTTTGCCTTTCTCAGTACGCGCCACGATGCCGTTGGCCCGGCCTCGGACGCCCTGTGGAGGGCCGAGGGCGTTTCGGGCCGTCAGGCGTCCAGCGGGGCGGACCATTTTGCAATCGTTCAACTTTTCGGACCTCGCGGCGCTCCCCTCAGGACGAGCAGAGACGGCGGCACTAGGGTAGTTAAGAACAATTCGCAACTCCTTGATGCGCCTTCGCTTCCCGCTCAGGACTTGCCGCTCGCCCGCACCTGGTTGCTCCTCGGCGCCAATGGGCCTTGCGATGCATATTCCGTCTGAATGCGGTCGCTCGCGCCGGCGCGCTGGTTTAGATTTAGAACCGGCAAGCGCCGGGACGATGGCTAAAAACGTCTGGACGGACTGCACCAGCTTTAAATTCCCATTTTTTCTGCCAGAGCAGCAACGCTCGTAAGCGCAAATACCACAGCCACCCGTGCCATCCCCAAGGGCGGGCTGCCAGGCCGCACAGCTGGGGCGCCCCGGTGGCCACGAAATCGATGTTGCGGCCGCCGCATTGCGAGCGAGTAGACAAGCCGCGCGGCCCATTCCCGGACCGGTGTTGCGGCACCAGCGCGCCCGGCCTGCGGTAAGCCGGGTATGGGCAGTAGCGGCGCCGCCGAGCGTCATCGGCGGACCGCGATAGGGCTCACCGCCGAGTCCGGCGCTCGACCCGCAGTCCGGTAACCCACCCGAATTCGCGCTCGTTGTCGCTCACCAGCACGTGCCGGTGGGCCAGGGCATGCGCGGCAGTCAGGCGGTGGTTCCCACCGATCGGCCGACCGCGCCGCTCGAGATCGGCCGGCAGGCGTGTATGGACCGCGTCGGCTGGTGCGGTGAACGGCAGCACGTGGATGCGCTCGAGAACACCGGCGATCAGCCCCGCCAGCCGCGCAATTTGGCGGCTCCGAAGCGCAGCTCAGCAGCGACGATGATGCTGGTGCAGACCCGTTCCGGCCCCGCCTCGGCGACCGCGCTTGGCCGCGGGCCCATCGGGATGGCAGACAGACCCGAGACGATATTATGGAGGTGCGTTCGTAGAGCCGACAGATCAGATGAAAGAGTGGTTGGCCGCCGACCTGCAAGAAAGGCAGATAGCCAAGTTCGCCGAACACGACAAAATCCATGCGCGTGAGATATTCAGCAATCCGGCCTGGGCGCCCGCTGCGGGCTTCGGTTTCGAGCTGGTTGACAAGGTCGACGACGGTGTAGCCAGTATCTGGCCATCCCGCTCCACGAAGTGCGCGCGATTGCCACCAATGATCTCTGGCTCTACGGGTTCCCCCAGCCTCGTCCAAGGCAGCTACCGCAAGCTTACCTGGGCTCTCACTGCGGCACCTTAGCCGTCTGGCACTGCGCCAGAGCCTGGCGCAGAGAACAGAGAAGCCAATGCAAGGCCGCCGGCAACGGTGAGCGGCACAACCGTCGTCGCGTCGAGGATCGCCGTAGCGCAACCACAGGCACCACCCCCTTCGCCCGCGGCCTCGTCTTATCGTCGTGCGCGCGGCAGGAGCTGGTAGACTACCGGTGGCACTGGCCGGTGCTGGTGCCCCGTTGCTGCTCGCTGTGCGCAGCTGCGAGGCATAATATTGCTGCTGTCTCCTTCGCCCTTTTGATTGATTCCGCTGCTGAGTGGATAGCTTGGCGGTGAAGTTGCGTTGAGGCTGTATTGGCAGCCACTTCATCGCCTCCAAATTTGGCGGCTGGTCGTTTTTCTTCGATCGATATCCACGGATGTTGTGGACAACTCGGTGCAAAACTGCTGAACGCAATTCGTCATCTTCGCGCAAACCGATCGTTAACCCTATTTGCCTAAAATCTAGGCACTATCGGATCCTTTGTGGTTGCTCGGTATTATGATCAACAATCATGGTTAAGACGACTTTTTTGTACATTTCTGGGTACCATTTCGGAAAGAATGCCGCATGTGGATAAGTCCTAAGACGTGTAAATGGACTGCCGCCGCCGTATCTGCCCGACGATGCCGGTTTTCGAAGGCCGCCACTGCTTAGGCTCGCTTTGGCGCGCAAGGATTGCAGACCGCCAAGCGGGATTGTCCTTCACGTCGATTTCCCCTCAGCGCGGTTTTCTCGGGCTGGATGGGATCCAGGAGTACTGTCCCGAACGGGCTGTCCCTAGGCGGTAAAAAGCTTTGCTGAGCGCTTAGGAAGCCAGCGTGCCCTGGCCAAGTTTGAGGCGCTACGGGCCCAGCCACCCGACACCTGCGACGTCAGCGGGATCATCGGCGGCTATCTTGCAGTTGCAGACCGCAAGCCGATCGTGCGCGCATACGCCACTTTCGAATTCTCGACCAAGCCGACCCGCGGACACTTCGGTCTCTTGCACCCCCCTTCATCCACCGCCCCCTCGTCCGCGCCGCCGCCATGCCGGCAAACCCGACGCAGTATAGATAAAGAACTGCGAACGCTGCGCCAGGCGCTCGCGCGGGCGGTCAAGGAAGGCTGGATTCAGAGCGCGCCCTATATCGACACGCCGGGCATGGCCGATCAGCTGCTTGCCGGTTCCCTCGAACCGCACGTGCGGCGCACGATGTAACGCGATCCTGAGCCTGACATGAGACCGGGTCGAGCTCGATCACGACCTCGTCATCTTCCCCGCCTGGGCCTCAAGCTCCCGCAAGCGAACGGCGGTCGTGCCGATGAATGCGACACCTCGCGCAGCTCCTGTGGGGTATGCGAGCTCGCCGAGACCGATTGGGTGATCGAGTTCCGCCGACCGGTCGGGCGCATCGTGAACGGCTTCAAGAAGGCCGTGACCCGCTCCGGCATCGCGGCGTGCACGATCCACGATCTGCGCCGCACAGCTGCCAGCTTCGCGCAGGTGGCCGCATACCTCGGGGACACCGACGAGGTCATCCGCCGTCAGATTACGGGATGTCCGCTCCAGATTGGCTGCGCGCGGCGGCCGAGAGCCGTGACACCTGACCTCAATCAAAAGGCCGCGGCCACCTCACAAAATCTGGCCTACACAATTCCCTTTGGTACTCTTAACAGCTCCCTTTGGTACTCTTATAGGCAGTAGAGCACTCCCTTGGTAAGCCAGAGGTCGCAGGTTAAAAACAGCCGGCAGCACCAGTTGTATC
>JAFMSA010000602.1 GCA_017353855.1 Alphaproteobacteria bacterium | reverse complement strand
TCCAGCCGCTGCATCATCTCCTGTTCCAGGTTGAGCCACAGCGGACGGACGATTTGATGTCCCAACGCGCTGCCGGCCGGGTCGCTGATCGGATCCTCGGAAGTCTCCAGCCCCCTGACCGTGCGGACAATATCTCCCAGGCTGATCCGCCGCCGCTCGCGCGCCAGGCGATAGCCGCCGCTGGGGCCTCGGATCCCGAGAAGGATCTTATGCCGCACCAGCTCCTGCAGAACCGGCTCGAGATAGCGGCGCGGGATGCCCTGACGTTCGGTGATCTCGGACGACCGCACCGGCGCCGGACCCCCATTGTAGGCGATATCCAACACGGCCTCGATCGCGAAAAGCAGTTTCTTGCTTAACCTGATCATGTCGCCCTAACGGCCACCCCGTAGTCCCGGGCTTTGTTGCGGTGATTTTCACTCGGGCGACGGGTTGGGACAAGCGGCGTGTGTGCTTGTCGAACCAAAACCGCCTTGCTGGCGCGTTCCGCTCCCGGAAAATTCCGAGACAATGGCGAATTCAGGCTGCGCGATACGCGTAAAGACCAGCTGCGCGATACGCTCTCCCGGCCGGATCTCGATAGTCTGGCCGCTGTTTGCGGGATTGCGGTTCCACGCTGAGATGAGGCAAGGCCCCTCGTAATCCGCATCGATTACGCCGACGGCGTTACCAAGAACCAATCCGCGCTTATGGGCAAGGCCCGAGCGCGGCAGCAACAACGCGCACCAGTTCGGGTCGCCGATGCGAAAAGCGATGCCGGCGGAGATCAGGATGGCGGGAGCCTGCGGCAGCACAACGAGCCGAGCGTCGAGGCAGGCATGGAGATCGAGCCCGGCAGCCAGGTCAGATCCCCGGCTTGGAAACCCCCAGCCGGGCAGTCGCGGGTCGAGGATCTTGAGCTCGACCCTCACGGGTGCCGCGCAGGCTGGGGGGCCAGGGAAGCGGCGATCCGCTCGGCAAGCCGGGCGGCGACTGCCTCCTTTGTCATGAGGGGCCAGTCTTCGACGCCCTTCGCGTCCACCAGATGGATCGTGTTGCAATCGCCGCCGAAAGTGCCGGATCCGGGCGAGACGTCATTGGCGAGGATCCAGTCACAGTGTTTGCGCCGAAGCTTGCGGCGCGCATTGCCGACGACATCCTCCGTCTCCGCCGCGAAGCCGACGACGAGGGAAGGCCGGTCGTTGCCCCGCTGCGCGATCCGGGAAAGGATGTCGGGATTTTCCGCAAGTCGCAGCACCGGCGGGGTGCCATTTTTTTTCAGCTTGTGGCCCGGCGCGCTTTCAACCCGCCAATCGGCGACGGCGGCCGCCATCACGGCGATGTCGACGGGAAATGCTGCTTCGCAGGCGGCGAGCATCTGCGCCGCGGTTTCGACGGGGACAAGCTGGACCCCCGCGGGCGCGAGCTCTTGCGTCGGCCCCGAGACGAGCACCGTGTCGGCACCGAGCGCAGCGAGCGCCGCGGCGATCGCGTGTCCCTGCTTGCCTGAGGAGTGGTTCGAGATGTAGCGGACCGGGTCGATCGGCTCGCGGGTGGGTCCGCTCGTCACCAAAGCGCGCCGGCCCGAGAGCCGGGGATCACCGGACAACACCCGTTCGATTGCGGCGACGATTTCCAGCGGTTCGGCCATGCGGCCCGAACCGGTCTCACCGCAGGCGAGTTCGCCGCAGCCCGGCCCGATTCGCCGAACCCCCCGCTTTTCCAGAAGCGCCAGGTTCGCCTGAGTAGCCGGATGGGCCCACATCACGACGTTCATCGCGGGTGCGACCAAAACCGGCTTGTCCGAGGCGAGGAGCGCGGTCGTGGCGAGGTCGTCCGCCAGCCCCGCCGACATCCGCGCGATCAGGTCCGCGCTGGCCGGCGCCACGACGACGAGGTCAGCCTCGCGCGACAGCCTGATGTGCCCCATCTCGCTCTCGTCGGTCAGCGACCATAAATCGTCGTACACTTTGTCCTCGCTCAGCGAGGCAACCGACAGCGGGGTGATGAACTGTTTCGCCGCCGCGGTCATGATGCAACGGACCGCAGCGCCGCGCTCGCGTAACCGGCGAATGAGTTCGAGGCTCTTGTAGCCGGCAATACCGCCGGAAATGATCAGCAGAATGCGCCGGTTCTGAAGCACGTGGGACCCTCCGACCCGTCACCGGCAATTAATATGCTACCGCGCGGGGGCGAGGACGAGAGGTATCATCGCGGCGGGAACGCCGGGTTACCGGCCAGAGATGGCGAATCTTTCGATTTCTCAGACGTTCAGGCGGCGAATCCAACTCGTTCCATCGTCAAACAGGTTGACATCAAACCGGCAATCGTCCCGCCTTGTCATCGTTCAGGAACAGCAACGGCGTCGCGGACGACAGGATGTCGTCGCCTGACAAGTCCTGTTGCCACCGAGCGGTTCCTGCTCGCGCGACATCCACGTCGACGAGTGCCATCCGAATCTCAGTGGCGGCGCGATGTGCCTGTCCGCCACCGAGACGGCAGGGGCCGGGAGCGGTCTGCGACACACCCAGCACCCATCCCGCCGGCACTGCGGAGCCGCGGCTGCTGGGGGAGTTCAATGGGCGGAGCCGCTTCCCGATGCATGCCGTCTGAGGCATCCGGGACCTGTCCGGCTCACACCTGTGGAAATTCTTCGGCCACCCCACCTCCGGCCTATCGCTCGACAATTCTCGGTCAGAAGCGTCCGGTAATTCCCACGGTACAGATCGGGTTCCAGGCAAAAACGTGTCAATTTCGGCACTTACGCCGCAAGGCATCCACCAACGAAACCGGTTATTGCCACGCACTATAGCTTGATGATGGCCGGAACAATTGGCTATCTTTGGCGTTGAGCTCGGGGGGAGCGCGATTCTACCTGAAAACACGGTAACGTAGCCCCCACACAAAAGAGGCAGCATTTTGGATTGTCAATCGCCCTGCACAGGCAATCCCCGAACGGGTTCCCGCAGGCCGACATAAACTGGAGAAAGCATATGCACTCTACCGAGCACCGCTCGTCGAACAGGCTTGGACCGGCCCTCCTCATCGCGGCCGGACTCGTGAGCGCCGCCTCCCTGCTGTTCAACCCGGCCGCCCATGCGCAGAAACAGGCACAGCCGCAGCCGCAGCCGCAGACTGAGAGCCAACCTCCTCAGGAAAAGTCACAAACGCCGAACTTCTCGAGCAAGAAACTCGACGCGGCCGCCGCGGCCATCGGTCACGTCAACACCGTCAAGCAGAGCTACCAGCAGCAGCTGGCGAAGGCGCCGGAGTCGGACAAGCCACGGATTGCCGGCGAGGCGAATAACGCCATGGCGAAGGCGGTCACCGACCAGGGCATCTCCGTCGACGAGTTCAACTCGATTATCGAGGCCGCACAGAACGACCCGGCGCTTCGCCAGCAACTCGTCCAACGTATCCGCGGTCATAAGTAGCGCGGCAT
>JAFMSA010000601.1 GCA_017353855.1 Alphaproteobacteria bacterium | reverse complement strand
TATGCGCTCTTTCTGGTGGCGATGACGAACTTACGCGGCCTGCCTGCATTACCCGTCGCCGCCACGCAGAGCGTCCTCAAGGCTTCCGCGGAGGCCTACGGCTATGCGAGCCGCCATCCCGGTATTGCGCCGATGCTGCTTCTGTTTACGATCACGACCGTCGGCACCCGCGGTTTTGTCGAGTTGTTTCCCGGCTTTGCCGACAGGGTTTTCGAGCGTGGACCGGAAGGTCTGGCGACGTTGACCTCGACGGTCGGGCTGGGAGCGATTTGCGGTGCCACATGGATGCTGTTGCGCCCTGCAGTCGCCGGGCTGACGCGCCTCGTGCTGGGCAATACGCTGATGATCTCGCTTGCGATATTGGCTTTCACGCTGACCGACCGTCTCGCCATTGCTCTGCCTTGTGTGTTCGTCGCGGGCGCGGCGATGACGATCGCCGGGGTAGGCGCCCAGACGTTGATCCAGGCCGCCGTCGACACGCGAATGCGCGGGCGGATCATGGCGCTCTACGGCATGATCTTTCGCGCCGGGCCGGCGGTCGGAGCAGTGTTGATGGGCTCTCTCAGCGAGCGTTTCGGGCTGCGTGTGCCGCTTGCCGTCGGGGCCATCGTCTCATGCGTCTGTTGGGTCTGGACCCGCTTCAAACAAAAGCGCATTGCCCAAGCGCTGGAAGCCGACCCGATTGCAGCGAGCGTGGCCGGCCCGGCGCCGGCCGGGGGCGGCTCGTGACGGCGCGGCATCTGTTTTGTTTTGGTTTGGGTTATACCGCGCTGGCGCTCGGCCGCCGGCTCGCCGCCGGGGGCTGGGCTGTCGGCGGCACTTGCCGCACTGACCGGAAGGCTACGGCACTCCGCGAGGCGGGTTTTGCGCTCGCCTCTTTCGATCGCGATCACCGGTTGCAGCGGGGGGCGTTGGATGGCGTGACACATCTGCTCGTGTCTATTCCGCCCGATGCCGCCGGCGACCCGGTGCTGTCAACCCACCGCGATGACATAGCGGCGCTATCCGGTCTGTCGTGGGTCGGCTATCTTTCCACGACCGGCGTTTACGGCGACCGCGGCGGCGGGTGGGTCGACGAAACATCCGCGTTGCTTCCGAGTGGCGAGCGCGGACGCCGCCGCGTTGCCGCCGAGCGGGGCTGGCTCGATCTCTGGCAGAGCGGCGGCGTGCCGGTTCATATTTTTCGGCTTGCCGGCATTTATGGCCCGGGCCGCAGCGCGTTCGATGCGCTCAGGTCCGGCACGGCAAAGCGGATCGACAAGCCAGGCCATGTGTTCTCGCGCATCCATGTCGCGGACCTGACAGACGTGCTGATCGCCTCGATCAGCAAGCCGCGGCCGGGAGCGGTTTACAATGTCTGCGACAATGATCCCTCACGGCCCGAGGCTGTGGTCGCTCATGCGGCGGCGCTGCTCGGGATCGACCCGCCGCCTCTCGTGCCACTCGAGGCTGCCCGGCTCTCGCCGATGGCGCGCAGCTTCTACGACGACAACAAGCGTGTCTCGAACGCGCTGATCAAGAAGGAGCTCGGGGTCAGCTTGTGCTACCCGGACTACCGTTCCGGGCTCGCTGCAATCCTGGTCGAGGAGGCTTGCCGAAACGGCCGCGGTTGGGCATCGTCCCCGGATGAGAGAGCTCCAACTTCTGGAGAAACTGCCAAATGACCACTTACAACGTGCTGATCTTGGGAGCTTCCTACGGGTCGCTCCTGGCAACCAAGCTGCTGTTCGGCGGCCACAGGATAACGATGGTCTGCCTCCCCGCCGAGGTGGAGGCGTTCAACAGTGACGGCGCCCGCGTGCGCTTGCCGATCAGGGGCAGGAAGGACCCGATCGAAATCGACTCCCGCAAACTGCCAGGCCGTCTGACGGCAGCCGGGCCGGCCGCCGTCAACGCGCAGGATTACGATCTCGTGGCGTTGGCAATGCAGGAACCGCAGTACCGGTCCCCTGGCGTTCGCGAACTGCTCGACGCCGTCGCTCGAGCCAAACTTCCGTGCGTGTCGATCATGAACATGCCGCCGCTGCCGTACCTGAAGCGCATCCGCGGCCTGGCCACCGACGCGCTCGACTCCTGCTATACCGATGTGAGCGTCTGGGACAATTTCGATCCGGCGCTGGTGACGCTGTGCAGTCCGGACCCGCAGGCCATTCGTCCGCCGGAAGAGAAGATCAACGTGCTGCAGGTCACCTTGCCCACCAATTTCAAGGTCGCTCGCTTCGACTCGGACCCGTACACGGCGATGCTGCGTCAGATGGAGGCAGATATCGAAGCGGCACGTTACGAGACGAAAGACGGGCCCATTCAGCTGCCGGTCAAGCTGAAGGTCCACGACTCGATCTTCGTCCCGCTAGCCAAATGGGCCATGCTGCTGACCGGCAATTATCGGTGCGTTCGCAGCGATGCCGCTATTACGATCAAGGAAGCGGTGCACAGCGACGTCGAGGCCTCGCGCGCAGTCTACAACTGGGTCTGCGGAGTGTGCGAGAAGCTCGGTGCATCCCCGAACGATCTCGTGCCGTTCGAAAAATACGCCAGCGCGGCGCTGGATCTGGTGCGTCCATCCTCCGCCGCGCGGGCCTTATTTGCCGGGGCCCCGAACATTGAGCGGACCGACCGGCTGGTACAGGCAATCGGGGCGCAATATGGGATGCGGAACGCCACCGTGGACCAGACGGTGGCGCTGGTCGATGCGCGGCTCGCGGCCAATCGAAAAGCTGCCGCATGAGGCTTCTGTCTCGCCGCCGCAGTGTCCCCGGACGAGCAGAGGCATTCCTGCGCGGCAAGGGCCGCGCGGGAGACGGACGCGGATCGAGCTTGCGCTTACCAGCCTCGGTCGAGAACCAGGTGAGGCCACGTCCACCGGGAGGTTAAAGACCGAGGTTCGAATGTCCACTCGGCTCGGCCCCCTCGAATAAGCCGCCGCAGACAACGCCTGGGTTTGGTCATAGCCGACGATCTCGTCAGGGCTGCGCGTGTCATGTCTACCGATATCCATTAGCCTGTTGGCGAGCCGGTTCGACCCGCCGCGGCTGGGGGATGAAACCGGGCCTCTTTGATATGCTGCCCGGCACATTGGCGAGAGCCAGGTGGCACGCGCCGCCTCTCACAAGGTCCCTAAGGACCCGTAGGAGACCGGCTGAGCCTATTCGTTCCGGATAAGCGGCACGAACCGGTGATGCCCTGCTCCGAGCAGCGGGCACGGCTTCTTCTGCAGCGCGGGAAAGCCGTCGTGCACCGGCGCGTTGCGTTCACGATCCGGCTCAAGGGAGCGTCTCGGCGGAGCAGTCCAACCTGATCGGCCGAAGATCGACCCGCGCGGACGCGACCCGCAGCCATCAGGCACGAAACCGGCGCGGGTCAGGCCGTTCTGCACCCGAAATCGCTCACAAAGACGGCGAGCTTCGAGCGAAGGAGACCGCTATGG
>JAFMSA010000102.1 GCA_017353855.1 Alphaproteobacteria bacterium | reverse complement strand
GGATTTCGCGAGTGTTTGTCGGGGCAAGCCGGAAGCGGGTTAGACGACATCGGTATCCCCACAGGCTGGGGGATGCGTCAGCCAGACGTCAGTGCAACATCGGTCACGCCGCCCGTGAGTCAGCGATGGCCTCCAGGGCGGCGATGCGCTTGCCGGTGGAGGGGTGGGTCGAGAACAGATTGGCCATGCCCCCGCCCGAGAGCGGATTGATGATAAAGAGAGGCGCAGTCGTGGGATTGTTTTCCGCCGGCGTATTTACGATTTGCCGCGCTGTGGAATCAATTTTGGCGAGGGCGGACGCGAGCCCGAGTGGGTCCCGGGAAATCTCGGCGCTTGACCGGTCGGCCGCATACTCGCGGGTGCGGCTGATCCCCATCTGCACCAGCATGGCGGCGAGCGGGGCGAGCATTACCGCCAATAAGGCGCCGATTCCGCCCCGGTTATTGCCGCTGCGCCGACCGCCGCCAAACAGCAAGCCGAACTGCGCAAGCATCGAGACGGCTCCGGCGAGCGTCGCCGTCACCGTCATCGTCAGCGTATCGCGACTCTTTATATGTGAGAGTTCGTGCCCGACGACCCCCGCAAGCTCGCGCGTGTTCAAGGTTCTGAGCAGGCCCGTCGTGACCGCGACCGCCGAATTGTCCGGGTTGCGTCCGGTCGCAAACGCGTTGGGCTGCGGATTGTCGATCAAATAGGTACGCGGCATGGGCAAGCCGGCTCGGGCGCTGAGCTCGCGTACGAGCCCGACGAACTCGGGCGCAGAGCGGTCGTCAACCTCTTGCGCCCGGTACATGGACAGCACCAGCTTGTCGGACTTCCAGTAGCTGAAGAGATTCATTGCGGCGGCGACCACAAACGCTATCGCCATTCCCTCCGGGCCGTCGATCAGATAGCCGACCGCCATGAAGAGCGCTGTCAGTCCGGCCAGCAGGATTCCTGTACGCAGGTAATTCATAGACATCCTCCCTCGTCACCCGCTCTTTAACCATTGGTATTACGCACAGGAACTCGCCAAGTTCACTATCCAAGCCGCCTCCCTGGCAAATCTAAGCGACAGCGGCGGACTGCACTTGCCGCATCAAGATAACCGGCGAGACGAGCTGTTCGTCTATTGCGCGAGCGGCCGGGCACCGCGCGCCGGATTGTTCATGCGTCTTGCGAAAACAGGGCCGAGATCATTTGCTCGACGGCACCAGTGAGCAGCACTAAGGTCTAGAAATCGACCGTCGCCGACTGAGACGAATGCTGGGCAAAAGGCCTGGCTCACGGAAGTACTCCCGTCGGGAGGTGCTCCCTCGGACTGTCGATTTGAAGATCGCTATGACCAGGATAGCCTATTGGCTAACACCGCGTTCGTTGTTGGCGGACGGCGTGGTCTGCTGTATTGCGAGCCCGGCGCGGGCTGCTGCCGCCACACCGCCCCGGAGTCGAACGTCAGGCGGCTTGTCGCCGAGAGCTGCTCCGGACCATGACGACAATCTTGAGCTCGCATGCAGCCCGGCGCTCGAGGAGCGGTGTCGGGCGCTGGTTCTTGCATCAGTGTGCGAAGACGCGGTCCGGGATAACGCCGATGCCCATTTTGCGTGGCGGTTATATCGTCGCCGGCAGCTGCCATGATCGATGTCGCAGCGCATCGGGCAAAAGGCGCGGAGCTGCGTTCCGACAGTGGGCGATCCGCGTGCGCCAATGGGGGTCGCGACGAGAAGAGAAGGATGGCCGAGCTGCATCCATGTGATCTCGATTGGCCCCCGCAATGCGGCGGGAGCTAACACTATCCCTGCCTGGCGGTGCGCCGCTGTTCGTTCCAGGCTCCCCGCCAACGGCGGAACAGCCGCTTCAGGGCGCGTCCTACTGCCGCGGCAAAGATCAGGTGCAGACACACCCCCTCACGTTGGCCTCCGGCGAATGCGATGCTGACCCGTGATCCCAATGAAGGTCCGCCGAAGCGGGGGGCTCAACCGGTGTTCATGCTTGTTCTGGTCAGGCCGGGAGCAGGCTGTGGGTTCCTGCTTCCCGGGACGAAGATTTATTTCGCTAATGGGTGAGCGGCTCAGGTCCGTTCGACGTCAGCGTAGTATTGCGGTGCTTCCGCGCGGTCGAACATGCCGTAGTCGCGGATTACGCGGACCCTGCGGTGGCGAACGTCACCGGGCGTCGTAGCGGGCCATCGCGCAGCGGCTGTCATGTCGCGCCACGAATTGAGCAGGATGAATTTTCCGGGCACGTAGATGCTCTTGAACACGTCCCAATCGACCAGACCCGGACACGCCACCTGGTCCGGCACTCCGAGCCGAGCCGCGACGGTCTCCATATCGGGCTCGGCGGAAAGGTCCGCCAGGGGCGCCTCCGACAACGTGACCAGCTTGGCGTCCGCCGCCGTCTCGTCGAACCTCTGCTCGACGAGACTTTCTCCCGGCCGCAGTCGATTGTCTGCGACGATCTCCCCGACCCGCAGATGGTAGTCGCGAAAAACCTCGTTGCGGCCCTTAAGCTGGGTCTGGTGATGTCGGGCGGAGGTGCGCCACCGGACCACTGCTTTCTCGTTCCGCCATGTCGACAGAGAGAGTACCCAACCCTGCCGGCGCAGGCTTGCGAAACGTTCATTGTCGATGAACCCGTCGATCTGCTCCAGTTCGGGCCGTAGGACTTTGGCGTATTCGAGATAGGCGTCCCACTGTTCGGGTTTCGGGTTCACTTCAAAGATTACGGCAAACATCGTTCATGCTCCGGATGGTGCTTCATCGCCCGCCAACAAAAACGCTTCCGTTTCACGATAGAGAGCGTAGCGGCTCCGCTCGAAGTGCATCAGATGCGTGGCGCTGCTGATTTTGACGTCGCGTCGTATCGGCGAAGCGACGAGCGCATCAAACAGCCAGCGTGCGTCCTGATCCGTACACATTCCGTCCCATTCCCCGCGGATAATCGAGATCGGCGCGCGGACGAGACCGGGGTCGTAGGCCAGTTCGCCGGCCCAGGCGTCGTAAATGTCCTGAAACGCGCCGCTCGGCACCTTGACCGTCGCTGGCGATCGGGTCCGGCTTTCCGGATCGACATCGAGGTAGCGCTCACCCCATCCCTCGAAGTGGCGACGCAATAGCACCGGCATGTCGCCGCGAGGGACGGTCTCGGTAAAGCGGTTCCACTGGTCTTCGAGCGAGATCAGTCGCCAGCCGGGCAGACGCGCGCGGTCTCCTTTGGGTTCGCGTCGCGCGATCGGCCCGAAAAAGACGAGCCGGTCGACGAGTTCGGGGCAGCGCCCCGCCAAGCGGCCGCCGACGATCGTTCCCCAGGAATGGGCGATGATCGAGATCCGCCCGATATCGTGATGATCGCAGATGAAACGAACGGCATGCTCGAGCTGGAGACTGGCATCCTCGGCACGACCGAGCGGCCGGCTCTCTTCGGCCGGCCGTTCCATCTCGGGATAGGGATCGGAGAGGCGACCAAAGCCGTGGAAATCGAGCCCCCATACATGAAACCCGGCGCCGCACAGCTCGTCTCGCCATGACCGTCCGTCGAACCGATGGGCGACCGACAACGCGGACGGAAATGTGCCGCCATGCACATAAAGAACAGCCCCTCTGCTCGCCGAGACTGGCGGCAGATAGCGTAGGAAAATCCGGCGTCCTCGATAATGACTCGGGATGCGGAAACATTCTTCGCGAGGGTCCAGCTTTTCGGCAGTCATGATTGCTCTCCGGCAGTTTATGCCCACGACGTTCAGAGATGGAACATCGGGCCCGCCTTGTCTGCTTCGATCACTACGGCCGATTCCATAGTGTGCCGATCGCCGCGGTCGGGCGACGCTCAAAAACGAGGGCCGATGAATATGGCGGAGGCACCGTTTCTGCACCCGCCGATACCCCAAAGAGGCGACGGCGCCCCGCCTCGCCGGAGGTCCCGCAGAGGCTGGGCGGTGCCGTTGCCGATCTCATGATGACCCCGAACGTGCAGCTGATCGTTCCGGACGACACGATCGGGAGCGCGGCGCGACTGACGTCGGAATACGATTACGGTAGACCGGCTCGTCCGGATGGTTACCGATCGGCATCGCGCCCCGTGCGGCGGCAAGAGCAGGCGACGGGGGTTCCTTCGACGATGAGGATACCGAGGCCCTCGTCGAGAATACGGCCGACGTCCAGCTGCATCGGCTGCCGTGCCGAGCCGCACATCGCGTCCCATTGCTCAGGCATTTGTAGGCTTGGTAAATGCGCTACGGGCTGCCTCTGATCACAGCAGCCACCCGTTCAGGTTGCAAATGGGTGGCTCGGATTCGGTGCTGAGCACACTGCACGACTTGCCCGGATGGGAGACGCCGTCCTTGATCAGTGGGACGTCGTGATGAGTGCGGCGTGAATCAATTAATAGTGAGGCAAGCGCGGCGCTTCGATGTGGCCTGAGGATCACAGCGACGGTAATGTGGCCTGATGATGACAGTGAGGGTAATATAGCACCATGGGCATTGCTGAACACGGCGTGAGCGCCATGAGCCGGATGCCACTACGGAGGGCTGTATGATCGAGCATCAGTTGCGAGGGCTTCTCGCGGCAGTAAGGGAGGGCCGAGTCTCGCGTCGCGCCTTTGTGCACAGGATGGTCGGCCTGGGCCTCACGGCGCCTTTCGCGACCTCGCTGCTGACCCATGCCGGCATGGCCCAAAGCGCGGCCGGCGCCGACTACAAGCCGACCAAGGCCGGCGGCGGGGGGCCACTCAAGATGTTGTTCTGGCAGGCTCCGACCTTGCTTAATCCGCATTTTGCCGTCGGCACCAAAGATCAGGAAGGATCACGGATTTTCTATGAGCCGCTTGCCGCATGGGATCCCGACGGCAATCTGGTACCGGTGCTTGCCGCGGAAGTCCCGGATATCGAGAATGGCGGCGTCGCGCCTGACGGCATGTCGGTGACCTGGAAGCTCAAAAAGGACGTTCAGTGGCACGATGGTCGCCCGTTCACCGCCGATGACGTCATTTTCAATTGGGAATATGCCGCCGACCCGGCGACGGCCGCTACGACCAGCGGCAGCTACCGGGACATCACAGTCGAAAAGGTAGATCCGCTGACCGTTCGGTTGCGCTTTAAAAGCCGGACGCCGTTCTGGGCGGATGCTTTCGTCGGCCAGTTCGGCATGGTTATCCCGAAGCATTTGTTCGAGGCCTACAGGGGCGCCAATTCCCGGGAAGCCCCCGCCAACCTCACGCCCGTGGGAACTGGCCCCTACCGGTTCGTTGACTTCAAACCCGGCGACCTCGTCAAAGGCGAGCGCAACCAATCCTACCACCTGCCCAACCGGCCGTATTTCGACACGATCGAGATGAAGGGCGGCGGCGATGCCGTCTCGGCGGCACGGGCCGTCATTCAGACCGGCGAATACGACTATGCGTGGAACCTGCAGGTCGAGGACGAGATCCTTGTCAGATTGGAGAACAGTCGCAATGCCAGAGGCCGCACCGAGATCGTGGCGGGCGGCAATATCGAGCATATTCAGCTCAACAGCACAGACCCGTGGACCGAAGTTGACGGCGAACGCTCGAGCATCAAGACGAAGCACCCGCTATTCAGCGATCCCGCGGTCCGGCAGGCGATGAAGCTGCTGGTCGATCGTGCATCGGTAGAAAAGTACATCTATGGACGTACCGGCACCGCCACCGGGAATTTCGTCAACAGCCCGCAACGCTTCGCGTCGAAGAACACGCGGTGGGAATTCAACATCGAAAGGGCGAACCAGTTGCTTGAGGAGGCCGGTTGGAAGCGGGGCTCGGATGGTATTCGTGGGAAAGACGGCAAGAAACTGACGCTCGTTTTCCAGACCTCGATTAACGAGCCGCGTCAAAAAACCCAGGCAATCGTCAAGCAGGCCTGTCAGAAGGCGGGGATAGGTGTAGAGCTCAAATCCATTACACCGTCCGTATATTTTTCCTCGGACACAGGCAATCCGGATACGTACCACCATTTTTACTGCGATATGCAGATGTACACGACGGGAATGAACGCGCCGGACCCGGGTGTCTTTATGCGCCAGTTCCTCTCGTCGGAAATTTCAGCAAAGGCCAACAAATGGCAGGGCCGCAACATCACGCGATGGCGCAATGCCGACTTCGACAAGGCTTATAAGGCGGCAGACGATGAGCTCGACCCGGTGAAACGGGCAGCGTTGCTCATTGCGATGAACGACATGGTGGTGGGAGACCCGGGGGTTATACCGGTCGTCTACCGCCGGTCGGTTTCGGGGATGTCACACCAATTGAGAGCCAGGTTGAGCGGCTGGGATAACGTGTTGTGGGATCTGAGGAACTGGTACCGGGAGGCTTGACCCGGCCCTCTTTGAGCCGCCCGCAGTGAGCCGGTATCTCCTGAGACGCTTGTTGATCGCGGTTCCGAGTTTGCTCGGCATCAGTGTCGTGCTGTTTACCGTACTGGCGCTCGCCCCTGGTGACCCGTTTGGCGATCTCGCGACAAATCCCAATGTCCCGCCGGAAGTGGCCGCCGCGCTCCGCACCAAGTTCGGCCTGGATGACCCGATCGCCCTGCGCTACCTTCACTGGCTTACCGCGATGCTGCACGGCGATTGGGGTTTCTCTTTCGTCAGCCATGTAAACGTCGATACGCTGATCCTTCAGCGTCTGCCCGTCACCCTATTGGTGATCGGCGGTTCCCAGATCCTGGCACTGCTCATCGCCTTGCCGGTCGGCGTCTACTCGGCAGTGCGAGCCCATTCGGTTCTCGACCACGTCGCCAATTTGCTGGCATTCATTGGCTTCTCGTTGCCGACATTCTTCACCGGCTTGCTGTTCATTCTGCTGTTCAGTATTTATCTCGACTGGTTGCCCTTTGTATTCCGCGCCGATATCGCCGCCACGGGCTGGACTTGGTATTGGGAGCAATTCAAGCAGTCAATAATGCCGGTGGCCGTCCTTGCCCTCTTTCAAGCCGCGTCCTGGACGCGTTACGTCCGCTCCGGAGTTCTCGAGGTGATTCGGCTCGACTATGTCACGACCGCCCGCGCCAAGGGACTCCCCGAGCGGGTGGTGGTGATCAAGCACATCGCGCGTAACGCGTTGATTCCAGTTGTGACTCTGGTCGCTCTGCAGATGCCGGCGCTGTTTAGCGGCGCCATCGTTACCGAGCAGATCTTTCGCATCCCCGGTATCGGATCTCTGCTGATCAGTGCCATCCTCGCCAACGATACGCCGGTCATCATGGCGGTGACGTTCGTGTTCGCCTGCCTGGTGATCCTGTTTAACTTGGTTGCCGATATCCTGTATGGCTGGCTGGACCCTCGAATCGCCTATCGCTAACGCTACCCCGGAGGGTGCTGACCGCGCTGAGCGGGTCTCGCCGGCTCGTGAAACCTGGCGGAGGTTCTGCCGGCATCGCCTGGCTGTCGCGAGCGCCATCATTTTGCTGTTGATGCTGGTCGCGGTGGCATTCGGACCATTGTTGTGGCGAGTGCCGATCAACGACATCGATTTCGGGGCGCATCTCGAGGGCCCGTCGTGGGGTCACCCCCTCGGCACCGACGATCTTGGCCAGGACCTTCTGACCCGAATGCTTTATGGGGGACGCATCTCGCTCAGCGTCGGCCTGGCGGCCATGCTGGTGGCGATTTTCGCCGGTACCGGCATCGGGGCAATCGCCGGGATGTCTGCCGGCAGTATCGATGCGGGGCTGATGTGGCTGACCGATCTGTTCCTGTCGCTACCGCAACTGCCGCTGCTGTTGCTGGTCATTTACCTGTTCCGCGAGCCGTTAAAGCAGCTGGTGGGGCCAGAGCTCGGGGTCTTCATCCTGATCGTCGCCGTGATCGGCGGCTTTCGGTGGATGCCGGTGGCCCGACTGGTGCGCGCGCAGTTCCTGTCGTTGCGGGAAAAGGAGTTCGTTGAGGCGGCACGGGCACTCGGTATGGGGAACCTGCGCCTTGTGGTGCGGCATATCCTGCCGAATTGCCTGGGCCCGGTCATCGTGGCTGGCACAATCGACATTGCAGCAGCCATCATTGCCGAGTCGACGCTGTCGTTTCTCGGCCTCGGCTTCCCGCCCGACATCCCCACCTGGGGCCGCATTCTGTTCGATGCCAAGGACTATCTCGATATCGCGCCGCATTGGGCACTATTTCCCGGTGCAGCAATTTTTCTCGCCGTGCTCGCGATTAATTTCGTCGGCGACGGGTTGCGCGATGCGCTCGATCCCCGCACTTAAAGAATTAGGGAGAATCGCGTAAGCGCCAGGCATCAGAGCGCATCGATGCTTGGACACGAGCGGAATCAGCTTAGCAAGCTAAGAGTCCGGCACCCAGTTCGCCGCGGCGCGCAGCGCCCGATCGCCACCATAAAGCGCCAATCAACCTCAGCAAATAGACGAGCACGCCGATTGTCCTGCCGCGCCCAGGTATCGCGCGCCCAGGTATGCCCGCGCGACTTCACGGAACCGCTCGCTGGCAAGCGCCGCGTCGCCGTGGGTCATCGAGGCGGTTCCACCGGATGCGCACAGCGAAGCCCGATGACAACCCGGTTCCGCACGCTCGAAGAGGGGCACCCCGGCGAGGGAGCCCGGCGCGGCAGCGGCTGACGTGAGGCGGAGGTCTGCCTTCGGCCAATTCGCAGACGGTCGAGCCGGAGCGCCCGGGGGGAGGCGATTACGTGCCGCATCGGCGTCGGCCGGCAGTTGTCGCCGACCAAATCGGCCACTCCACCTCCGGCCATGTTGCAGCAAAGCCAGGCGAGCAATCGGAGTGCGCGAGCCTGGTCACCTGCGCCCGGGACCCTGACGGACCCGGCCGGGCTCAACGCGGGCAAGATCCGCCGTACACCAGCAGGTTGCCGCGTTCGGCGAGCAGATCCCCAAACGAGGACCCATCGATATCACGCGCGCCCAAATCGAGGTTGATCACTTTGTTCCGCACCGCGACGAGGGTTCCCTCCGCATTGTCGATCGCTTCCGCAACTCCGCCCAGCCGATCAGCGCTACGATGAGAGAATACGACGACCCGCATCGAGCAGCATATCGCTGACCCACGCCCCCTCCATCACGTCCCGTTGCATCCTGAGCCCAGCCTGTCGGATGCGGCTTGCTATCTGCTGCATTGCGTTGACGACTTCCGGATGGTCGGGCTGGCCGGGATAGCCAAGGCTTTGCGCAAAATCGTTTGGGCCTATGCTGTACAGGTCGATGCCCGGCACCGAGAGGATGGCGTCGAGGTTGTCCAGCACGGCGACATCTTCCAGCAAGGCGCACACCAGCATCTGTTCGTTTGCCTCACTGTAGTACACTGCCTTGTCTGCAATCCCGGCATTGTAGTCGGTGCCCCGGTTTGCCCCGAAGGACCGCTCACCAAGCGGGCCGAAGTAGCACGCCCGTACGAGCTGGCGCGCGTCTGCCTCCGTGGCGATGTGTGGGCCCAATATGCCCATGATTCCGCGATCGAGATAGCGCAGGATGGTTGACGAGCCGACGTCCGGCACTCTGGCGATCGTTGTCAGGTTGTGGCGTTCGGCGGTCCTGCAAAGGTCCTCGAGCTGATCCAGGCCGAATGGCCCATGCTCACCGTCGATAAAGACGAAATCAAAATCGAGCTTCCCCAGAATGTCGATCACCCATGGGGACGGGAATGAAAGGTTGTAGCCGTAAGCCTTGCGTCCGGCGCGCATCGCGGCTTTGATTCGGTTGGGTTGATCCATCGTGTATCCTCATATGCGCGGTGACTGCGATCTGATCGTCGCACCTTGGCGGCGTTCGCCCGTTGCCGGCGTCCGAACTCTGCACCGGGAAATGCAAGTCCTCCAAGCTCCGAATGCAAGACGGTCTCTATGCGCCGATTTCGGCCCGAGCAGAGCCGGTGCGCAGGCGATATCGCGAATGGAGAACCCTCATTGCCGCGCCCGCCGTGCTCCCAATTGCAGCAGGTTCGAGCCGCAAATCCACCCAAAGTCAGTCCCGCCAGTTTCGGGAGTCGGCGGCCACCGGGAGAACGAAACGAGACTGCCCCTTAAATCTTAAGCGATCGTCGGATCTCGCCGAATGACAACGATCTCTCGTCGCCAGGGCCGGCAGGCGGGGCAATGCCGTTGCGGTTTGAATATTCTGTGCCAGTCGCTTATCACTTACGAAAGCGGACAGCC
>JAFMSA010000600.1 GCA_017353855.1 Alphaproteobacteria bacterium | reverse complement strand
CCGCCGCGGCGTGACGGGGCGGCGTCGGACTGTCGAACGCGGCTGTGAGCAACGGCGCGCTCAAGCACGCAGCCGCGACAATCAGGCAGACGAACCACGCGCCGATCACGTCGCGTTTTCCGAGGACCAGGGCACCAGGGTAGTACCACACAGTGACACTCCGATCGCTCAGTCAGGCCCGGCTCAGTTAGACGACGTCTTGCCCGCCGGCTGGACGATGATCTTTCCTACCATGCGCGGGTGTATCGAGCAGAAGTATTGGTACTGCCCCGGGGCGCTGAAGGTTTGGGAAAAGCTGTCGTCGGTATCGAGAGCGGCTGATTTGAATCTTCCGTCCATCTCGCGCACCGAGTGCGGGCTGTCGTCGGCATTCGTCCAGGTGACCGTCGTGCCCGGCTCGACGACCAAGGTCGGCGGCGTAAAGTTGAAGTTATCGATTTTCACGGAGGCCGCTTTCGCCGCCGCGAGGGCGGGCCCGCCGCCGGAAATAACCGCGGGCGCCGCTGCGCAGAGCATTGCGCTCAGCGCCGCGCCACCAAGGAGCACAGCCCTTGTCCGCAACATCGCCGTGTCCCTCACGCACTGAGCGGCGTATCGACGATAGCCAGCGGGCTCTTGCCGCGGATGTAATTGACGGTCCGCACGCCGAGCACCGAGTGCAGCTGCTCGGCGGGCACCTTCATCGGTCCCGGAGCTGGGGCGCTGCCCGGGGCCGGCTGCGGGAATGCCGTCGACCGCGCGGTATGGAACGATACGTTACCCTCGATCTTTTGCTGGATCTGGTGAATGTGGCCGTTGAGGACGGTGACCGACCCGAAACGCTTCAGATAGCCGAGCGCGCGAGGCGCATCCTCGGTGCCCCAGCCCCAATTCTCATAGACCGTCCACAGCGGCAAATGTGCGAGGACCACAATCGGTGTGCTCGACGAGAGACCTTTGACGTCTTTTTCCATCCATTCGAGCTGCTCATCGCCGAGCTGTGCGAGGCCGGCGGATTTGAAGCCAGGCTGGAAATTGAAAACGTTTATCAGCGCGATGAAATGCACGCCCCCCGCATCGAAGCTGTACCAGCCTCTGCCCTGGGTCCCCTTGCCGTAGCGGTCGAGATAGGCCTTGCCGTTATCGGCGTCGGCAACATCGTGCTCGCCCGGTATCACATGAACCTTCTGCTTCAGCGCTTTCATCGCCTGATCGGCGTCGTCGAATTCCTTGTCCTTTGAGAGGTGCGTGATGTCGCCGGTGTGGACGATGAAGGCAGGCTGCGTCGGCATCGCCTTGATCTTGGCGATCGCCTCCTGAAACGTGCCGAGCGCATTGGGATTGGCCGGTTTGTCGAAGCCGACATGGCTGTCGCTGATCTGCAGGAACGTCAGGCCGCCGGCATGCGATTCGGCGGCAGCAGCCTCGCCCAGCAGGCCGAGCGACCGGGGCACGCCGCCGTTCACGGTCCAGAGCACGCCGGTTCCCGCCCAGGCCATGCATTTCAGTAAGCCGCGGCGATTGAAACCGGCGGCGCCCAACTGCTCATTATCCTTATGCTCATGGTCGGCCATCTGTCTCTCCCGAATGGCGTTGTGTGACCCCGATCCAGACCCCCGCGGCCGGAGGTTTATTCCCGCGCCCAGAGAGTGGGCGCGCGGAGGCTCTGCTGCGGCGGATGCGTCGCGCGGCGGGCTCGCGCAGAGGCGGGATTGCGCTTGCATCGTGAGGACGAAGCTCCGTAAACCACGCACCTCGATCGGTGTCCGGGTGGAAGCTAATGCGATATCGGGCCTGGCTTTCTGCGTTGCTGCTGTTGTCGGCTTGCGGGTCGGAGAGCTCAAAGCAGTCAGCGACGTTGGTTTTGAACAATCCGACCTGGGATCGCGTCAACGTCCAGGCTGCGGTTACGAAGAGCCCCGATTGCAATAAGCGCGACGCCTACGTCTCGACCGAGGAATTCGTCATGACGAAGGACCACTCACATCGGATCGAAGCCCCCAATGCCGAGAATATCTGCTGGCGCCACGACGCCAATCCGAGCAATCCGGTCGCCGGGGCCTGGTCGGGATGGAGCCGGGCCACAATGTTTCCCGGCCAGACCTTCGAGACCGACTTATAGGTTCGCGCCGGGCGGCCGCTGGTTTTCGGCCCACTACGTTCCCCGCCTCGATAAAGGGCGTTCTTTGCGAGGGTGGGGGGCTGTTTCGTTGGAGGATGTGCGCAGCGGATCGGAATTACCGCCAGGACGACGCGAGCCCGGCGGGGTCCCGTCGCGGGAAGTCAGTGAGGAGCCCGGGGTTGCGTGGCATCGCTGTTCGCGTCGGACTGCCGATCCGGCTAAGTTAAGCTCGGCTGAAAGCAATGTCGCGAGGGTTTGTCGATGTCGCAGCATCACGTCGTGCGGGCGGGTCCGCAGACCTGCCACTGGGGTTTCTTTGATGCCGGGCTGAAGCCGGTGCTGACGGTCGCGTCGGGAGACACGGTGACGATGGACTGTGTTTCCGGGGGACCGGACGTGCTGCCGCAGGGAGGCAATTTCGACATCCTTGCCGACCATTTGGCGGTTCATCGCGGACTAGAGCCGCATCTGGGCGCGCATATCCTGACCGGGCCGGTTGCGGTCGAGGGTGCCGAGCCCGGTGATGTGCTCGAGATCCGGATCCTTGCGATCGATCCCCGGCAGAATTGGGGATACACCCGCATCAGGCCGCTCTCCGGCACCCTGCCGGAGGATTTCCCGATCCGCCGGATCTGGCACACGGCGATCGATCGGCAACGCGGGATCGCCACGGTGCCCTGGGGTGCGGAAATCGAGCTGGCGCCGTTTTTCGGGGTCATGGGGGTAGCGCCGCCGCCGGTTTACGGGGCGGTCACGTCGGTGGTGCCGCGTGAATTCGGCGGCAACATGGATTTGAAGGAGCTCGTGGCCGGGACGACCCTTTATCTCCCGGTATGGGCGCCCGGGGCCTTGTTTTCGGCGGGCGACGGCCACGGCGTGCAAGGCGATGGCGAAGTCTGCGTGACGGCGCTCGAAACGGCCCTCAGCGGCACCTTTCGCCTCATCTTGCGCAAGGATTTGAAACTGCAACTGCCGCGCGCAGAGACCCCGAGTCACCATATCACGATGGGTTTTGACGAGGATCTCGATGATGCCGCGAAGACGGCGCTGCGCCAGATGATCCGGCTTATCGGTGAGCGCCACGGCCTCTGCCCCGAGGACGCCTATATGTTTTCCAGCCTGACCGTCGACATGCGCGTGACTCAGTTGGTGGACGGCAACAAAGGGATCCACGCGATGCTGCCGAAACGCTATGCGCCCCATTAGGCCCGACCGGCCAGGGCCGGTCCTGAGAGCCCTGCTCAACCGGCAGGCCGGCCGCGAGAATTAGAAAGCAAGCGTCGGATAGAGCGGGGCTCCTCGCCGCGCCATCTTAGGCTTATCAAATATGC
>JAFMSA010000101.1:5862-10129 GCA_017353855.1 Alphaproteobacteria bacterium | reverse complement strand
GCTGCGCCGCAATCTTCCCAATGTGACTGCCGCGCCTGTGCCGACCACCACCTGCAGCGCGCCGGTGGCGATCGCCCAGATAAAAAAACCGCCGACGGGCAGCCGCAGCAGGCCGTCATGCCGGCCTTCGGCACGAAGACTTACTGCTAAAATCGTCGTGGTCACGGACGAAGAGTCGACAAAATCTGGCGGATGTGATGTGGGCAGTGGCGACGCGCATTCGGGCCGACCGCGAGCTTGCCTATGTGCGCCGCGCAATGGCGCAATCCTCCACCCGGCTGCAGGCCCCGGCGGCGACGCCACCACGCCCGGCGGGGTCGATTTCGTCGAATGTCTGAGGATGTCGAGGAACGCGCGCCCGGGTTCGCAATATCCTCCTCGGTGTCGCGCTATGAGCTACCGCCGGCGAGACGGTTCACGGCCGCTTCCCTGACCCTTGGCAGGCTTTTGAAAGGAACCGCTCGATGTTCTGCTGGCGGCCTTGACGCTGGTGAGGCTCTTCGCCTACTCCACCTGCCACCTGGGGATGTATTTCAACCTTCTTCTTACAAGGCACAAAAGATCTCGCGCGCGCGGAGCGGGCTTCATCCCCATCCCGGCTTGGTCCAGGATAGTCTGTGCAAAGCCGAGGCGTACGGGCGCGAGTGCAGAATGAGCGCTCCGAAGGAGACAGAGCCGGTGCGGGAGCAGATGCCCGAAACCGTCTTGCAGGCGTTCTACCGCCACGGCCGTCGGGACCGGCGCGACCATCGCCTACTCCGGTGTCGCAGGATTGAGCCCCTGCCGGGATTTCCCAAGGAGGCCGCCTTCGTCACGGTTTGGCTCGAGACCCGCCACGCGTTTTTCCGGCGATGGCAGGGCAGCGCGGAGGCCTCGTGCAAGCGATCGGCGAGGTCGGCTCGAGGGATCCCCGACATGACGGCGGCGACGGCCTCGCACCGGAAATGGCGCGACTGCTCGGTTCTGGATGCCGGCAGCGAATTCCCGAGCAGGTGCACTCGATACGAATCGTCACATGCCGGCGAGCGGGCTGTTCGCGTCCGCCTGCGAATACTTGCCGGTGCGGCCAACGCCCGATCTGCCCGCGCAACAACGGCAGCGGTACGCGACCGTCCGATCCCCGGGCCGGACGGACCGACGAGAACCGTCGCGAGTCCCGGGGCGCGCGCCGGTCGCGGTGTAAATTGGCGAACGACAGAAGGCGAAGCGCAGTGAAGGTCGGGGTTCTGCAGTTCTTCAGCTGGCCGGAGCGGCGGGTCGATCTGGCGACGGTCTATGCCCGGGCATTGGAGCGGATCGCGATCATGGACCGGACCGGTTATGACGCGGTCTGGCTCGCCGAGCATCATTTCAGTGACTTTAGCGTATGCCCTTCGGTGCACATGATGGGGACGCTTGCGGCTGCACGGACGCGCCGACTGCGCATCGGCACAGCGGTGTCGCTCGCGCCGTTTTACCATCCGCTGCGGCTTGCAGAGGAGATCGCACTGCTCGACGTGCTGTCCGGCGGCCGCGTGAATTGGGGCGCCGGCCGCGGGTTCGCGCGCGTGGAATTCGATGCCTTCGGGGTGCCCCCCGAGGAGAGCGCTTCGCGGTTCCGCGAGACCGTCGAGATCGTATTGCGTGCCTGGACAGACGAGCGCCTCAATTTCCTCGGCCGGCACTTCCGCTTTGATGATGTGGAGCTGTTGCCGAAGCCGGTACAGTACCCGCATCCGCCGGTGTGGATGGCGGCGAGCTCCGAGGGAGCCATCGGTTGGGCGGCGGGCAGCGGCTTCTCGATCCTGATGGACCCGCATTCGTCAAGTATCGAGATCGGCCGCAAGCGTCGTTTTTACCTGGAAAAACTGGCTGCTGCCGGTTTTTCCGGCGCGGGGCGCGATATCCCTGTCGCACGGCTGGTAGCGCTCGCCGACAAACCGGGAGAGGCCGACGCGGTCGCCCGCAGCGGCGCCGAATGGATCCTCAATTCCTATCTCGGCGTGCAGCATCGCCCCGTCATGGAGGGGTCGTTCACGCCGGCGGGCGTCGATCCGATCAAGCGCTATCTCGACGAGGTGATTCTGCACGGCACCCCGGAAAAAGTCGCCGACGAGATCCTGAACCTCCATCAAGAGATCGGTCTCGACTACCTCCTGTGTGCGCCGCTCAGCCACCGGTCTTTCATTTTGCTGACCGACAAGGTGCTGCCTCGCATCGCCTGAAACGCCGCGCCCCCGCTTACGCAACGCAGGGTATCGCCCTGCGCTAGCTAAGCTAAGCTAGCGGGGCCCTCCCGGAAATGACCAGAATGTGCCGCGCAAACCCGCGATTAAACGTATCTTCCCCCCGTGAAAGTCTGCAACCCCTTGATTTTACGGCGAAAGCCCTCTCGTGGCACCCAAAATGTAGCCATGTAATGTGAATGGTTTTTGTTGATTTAGGCGGAAAGTTTGCTATAGTTAGCCCATGTATGTCGAGGCCGTCCCCAACCGCAACTCGCCGCCCGCCATCCTGTTGCGCGAGAGCTATCGCGTCGGCAGCCAGATCAAAAAACGCACCCTGCTCAATCTCAGCCACTGGTCGCCGGAAATGGTCGAAGGCCTGCGAGCACTGCTCAAGGGCGGCACCGTCCTGCCTCCCGGTCAGCAGGTCATCAACATCATCCGCTCACTGCCGCACGGCCATGTCGCCGCGGTGCTGGGAAGCTTGCAGCAGATCGGTCTGGATCGCGTGCTCGGCCCGGCCGACCACAACCGGTGTCGCGATCTGGTCATTGCGATGATCGTGACGCGCGTGATCGAACCGCGCTCCAAGCTCGCCACCGCCAAGGCGCTGGACCCCGCCACAGCGGCCTCCAGCCTCGGCGCCGTGCTGGGTCTGGGAGCGGTCGACGAGGACGAGCTTTACGCCGCGCTCGATTGGCTGCACCAGCAGCAGACCGCGATCGAAACCGCTCTCGCCAAACGCCATCTCCAAAATGGCACGCTCGTCCTGTACGACGTGTCTTCCAGTTATTTCGAAGGACACTGCTGCCCACTCGCCCAGCTCGGCCACTCACGCGACGACAAACGGGGCAAGCTGCAGATCGTCTACGGGGTGTTGTGTGCCGCGAATGGCTGTCCGGTCGCCATCGAGGTGTTTGACGGTAACACCGGTGATCCGACCACGCTGGCGATCCAGATCGACAAGCTCAGGAACCGCTTCGGCCTGTCGCATGTCGTCTTGGTCGGCGATCGCGGCATGATCACCCAGGCGCGCATCGACAACGATCTGAAGCCGGCCGGGCTCGACTGGATCACCGCGCTACGGGCGCCACAAATCCGGGCCCTGGCCGAGGCCGGCGCCTTCCAGCTCTCGCTGTTCGACCAGCGCGATCTGGCGAGCATCACCGCCGACGACTATCCCGGCGAGCGCCTGATCGTGTGCCGTAATCCCGAACTGGCCGAGGCCCGCCACCGCACCCGCCAGGAATTGCTTGCCGCGACCGAGCGCCAGCTCGTCGCCATTCAGAACGCCGTGCGTCGCGACCGCAGGCCGCTGCGCGGCACGGCGGCGATCGGGGTCAAGGTCGGCGCCGTCATTGGCAAATATAAAATGGCCAAGCACTTCGCCGTCACCATCACCGACACTGACTTTATGTTTGCGCGCAAGCAGGACCAAATCGATGCCGAGGCCCGGTTCGACGGGATTTATGTGATCCGTACCAACCTCGCGACCGACACCCTCAACGACACCGACAGTGTGCGCGCCTACAAGAGCCTGGCCGAGGTCGAACGCGCCTTCCGCTGCATCAAGACGGTCGATCTGCACATCCGACCGATCTTCCACTGGGCGGCGCCGCGCGTGCGCGCGCATGTCTGTCTGTGCATGCTCGCCTATTATGTCGAGTGGCACATGCGCCAGCGCCTGGCGCCGATGCTCTACGACGACACCGACAAGGCATTTGCCGAGACGTTGCGTGCCAGCGTTGTCGCTAAAGCCCAGCGCTCGCCGGCCGCCATCGCCAAACAAACCCATGGCACGACACCGGACGGTCTGCCGGTGCATAGTTTTCGCAGCCTGCTCGACGACCTGGCAACGCTCGCGCAAAACACCGTCACGACGGCTGTCAATCCGGATGACGAGTTCGTCCTTTATACCCGCCCAACCGTTATCCAGCAGAAGGCGTTCGACCTCCTCGGCATCAAACTCTAGAATTGTACCCAGTAAACCCTCCGGCTGTAGCCGAAATGCTAGCCAGATCAACCGGTTGCGGTTCGGGACTCCAGGAAGCTAGGCTTAAGCC
>JAFMSA010000101.1:0-5852 GCA_017353855.1 Alphaproteobacteria bacterium | reverse complement strand
GCTGCCTCGCATCGCCTGAAACGCCGCGCGCCCGCTTACGCAACGCAGGGTATCGCCCTGCGCTAGCTAAGCTAAGCTAGCGGGGCCCTCCCGGAAATGACCAGAATGTGCCGCGCAAACCCGCGATTAAATAAACCATGGGACAAGCGGCGCGCCGAAGGCGATTCCCGATTATCCCTATCGGCGCTCCGGATCACCGCGCGGCGGGATACAGCAACAAATTCCTCTATTCCTGCAATCACCACGTGGGTGTGGTGCCCGAAGCGCCGCGGCAAGATGCCGGAAGGAGAGATCGAGCGCGGCTCAGGACGATCATCCCCGAGATGTGTGAGGAACGAGAAAGCCGGATAGCATGTGCATCCGGGTAATTTAACAAAACGAGAACACGCAGCCTGCTCATCGCTGTCGGTGAGCAAGGGCGATCGATATCAGCGGGCAGCGTCTTCGAGGATCATGGCGGCACCCTTCTCGCCGATCATGATCGTCGGCGCGTTGGTGTTGCCGGTCGTCACGGCCGGCATTACCGAAGCATCGATGACCCGCAGCCCTGCCAGCCCCCGTACGCGCAGCCGCGAATCGACGACCGCCATCGGGTCTTCCCCCATCCGGCACGTGCCGACCGGATGATGGAGGTTCATGCCGGCCCGGTGGACAAAATCGGTCAGCGCCGCTTGCGATGTCGCCGCCAAACCGGGCATCGTTTCCGCGGCGCTGTGGCGCGCCAGCGGCGGCGCCGCGAAGATCCGCCGGGCGTGACCGGTGCCGGCGAGCAGCACCTCGACATCACTTCCGGCAGAGAGATATTTCGGGCGAATTTCCGGCGGCTCGAACGGGTTCGCCGAACGCGCCATGATCGTCCCGCGGCTATCGGGGCGAACCGCGCAAACGACGATCGTCATACCAGGCTCCCGCTCGAGGCGGCCGATCCCGTTCGGGTCGTAGCTCCCGGGAGTGAACAGCAACTGCAGATCCGGGCTCGCCAGCCCTTCCCGGCTGCGGCAGAACACCATCGCGGTCGTCACCCCGAAGGTCAGCGCCCCGCGCCCGGTCGCGGCAAACCTACCAATCTCCCGAACGAGCGGCAGCCCGCGCGCAAGCTGATTGACCGAGACTTCGTCCTTGACCCGGTGCGTGATGCGGACTGCGAAATGGTCGCCGAGGTTGGCGCCGACACCAGGCAGGTCGTGCACGACCTCGACCCCGATCGACTTCAGATGATCGGCCGGGCCGACCCCGGAGATCTGCAGCAGGTGGGGCGAGTTGACCGTGCCGCCGCAGACGACCACCTCTCGCCCGGCCAAAACCCGATGGTCGGCGGCGTTTTGCCGATACGCGACACCGGTGCAGCGGCGCCCGTCGAAGAGGAGGCGGCTCGCCTCCGCCTTGGTTTCGACCCGCAAATTCTGACGCCGCCGCGCCTCGGCGAGAAATGTGCGCGCCGTCGACCCGCGCAAACGTCCTCTGCGGGTCATCTGCGAATACCCCACACCCTCCTGGACCGCTCCGTTGTAATCCGCGGTAAAGCGAAATCCGGCCTCTTGGGCGGCTTCGACAAAGCGGCGGGTCAACGGCAGGATGGTCCGATAGTCCTCCACGATGAGCGGACCGCTTTTGCCGCGATAATCAGAGCTGCCCGACGCGTAATGCTCGGATCTCTTGAAATAGGGAAGAACGTCCGAATAGCTCCAGCCACGGCAGCCCATCTGCGCCCATCCGTCGTAATCGGCAGGGTTGCCGCGTACGTAGAGCATGCCGTTGATCGAACTGGTGCCGCCGAGCACCCGGCCGCGCGGCCAGTGCAACGCCCGGTTGGCCACGCCTTCCTCGGCCTCGGCATAGAAGTTCCAATTGACGAGCGGATTGGCGCGCAGATGCAACGCGCCTGCCGGCACATGGATCATCGGGTGCCAGTCACTCGGCCCTGCTTCCAGCAAGACGACCCGCGCTCCATCCTCACTCAGCCGATCGGCGAGCACGCAACCCGCCGATCCGGCGCCGACGACGACGTAGTCAGCCTGCAGCTCCGTCACGGTACCGCATCCCGTCCGGTCATGCGCCGCGGACCATTGGCATGACCTCCTCGGCGAGAAGCTGCATCTGCTCGACGGCGAGGCTGTTGGGCATGCCGGGCCAATGGACCGAGGCGACGAGGTGGTTGACCCCAAAGCGCCGTTGCAGATCGATCAGCCGTTCCGCGACTTCCGCAGGAGAGCCGATCAGGAAGCGGTCCTCCAGCAGTTCGTCAAAGTCATGGTCGAAATCGTCGCCGGCCGGCATGACCTTGTCCTGTCCCCATTCGCGATAGGTCCGGTATTTCACCTCGAGAGAGGGCCGGGCCAGCCGGACCGCTTCGGAGCGTGTGCGCGCGACAAAGACCTCCCGCCGCATCGGCAATTCTGCGGGGAAAGGCTTTGCGCTTTCGTCCAGCGCGCGTTTGTAGAGATCCATCTGCCGGGCCAATGTCGTCAAGGTACTGTGCGGATTGATGTACCAGCAATCGCCGAGCCTCGCCGCCCGCCGGATCGCAGCATCGGCATTAGCGCCGATCCAGATCGGCGGCATTGGCTTTTGCAATGGCTTGACGGTGCAGTTGGCGTGCTCCAGCACAAAATGCGAGCCCGGCATATCGACGAAGTCTTCGGTCCACAGCCGCTTGACTGCGAGGAGGTTCTCCTCGAAGCGCGCTGCGGCGATGTTCCGGGTAAGGCCGAAGGCCTTGAATTCGACGTCGCGGTATCCGATGCCGCAGCCGAAGACCAGTTTGCCATCGCTCATGACGTCCAACGTCGCAAGCTGCTCAGCGATGTCGAGCGGCTTGTGCAGCGGCAACAGCGCGAGCCCGCACACCAGGCGCAGCTTGGGTGCCACTACCGCCGCCTGCGCCAGAAACGGGATCTGCTGCAGCGATTGCAGCGGGTGTGCGCTGTAATGCGAGCCCTTGACCAGCGCATCGAAGCCGAGTTCCTCCGCGCGCCGGACGAGTGCCAGATCGTCCGCGAGGCGGGCGCGCATATCCTCGCCCCGAGGGTGCTGACCGCGAATGATCAGGCTCAGATCCATCGGCTAACTCCGATTGCCGTGGTTCGAGACATTGTCTTTGCGCCGTCGAGGATGCAAGCTCGGCCGAGCCGCACGCAAGGGAGGAGAGAATCAGCGATGACAGTCGAGCCGATGCTGACCGAAGAGACGCCGGCGAGCGCGCTCGTCGCGCGGGTGCTCGAGGAGGCAGGGATCGAGATGGTATTCGGGATTTCCGGAGGTCATACCGGCCGGATCGTCTCGGGCCTCAGCAACTACCAAAACTCGATCCGCACGGTGCTTGTGCGCGAGGAGTCGCTCGGCGGCGTCATGGCCGAAATCTACGGGCGGCTGACCCGGCGGCCGGGTGTGCTGCTGGGGCAGGGCCCGTGGGTGCTGGGCAATGGCCTGATCGGCACGATCGAAGCACATTTGTCGAGCTCGCCTATGCTGCTGCTGACCGATTTCAGCGACGCGCCGCGGTTTACGCTGCATGCGCCGTACCAGCAGGCGACCGGTGATTGGGGCAGTTGGGATGCGCGGCGCGCCTTTGGCGGTGTCACAAAGCACGTGATGCAGGCGCATGAGCCGATCGGCGCGGTGCAGGCGACGCAGCTGGCGATCAAGCATGCTCTCTGCGGGCAGCCGGGGCCGGTCGCCGTTCTCTACAGCCACGATTCGCTGGCCGGCTCGGTGGCCCCGCAATCGCAGCCGATGCTCTATCCGACCCTCCACTATCTCCCCTCCCCGCCGCCGCCGGCCGAGCAGCGGCGTGTCGAGGCCGCGGCCGCAGCGCTTCTCGCCGCGCAACGGCCGGTCGTGATCGCCGGCAACGGCGTGCGCATCGCGCAAGCCTACGGGCAGTTGCGCCGGCTCGCCGAAACGATCGGCCTTCCGGTCGCGACGACGGCGGCGGGAAAGGGTTGTTTCGCCGAGACGCACCCGCTGGCACTCGGGGTATTCGGCACCTTCGGCACCGCCGCGGGCAACGCGTGTGTCGCCGAATCCGATCTTGTACTCGTCATCGGCTCCAAACTGTCGCCCAGCGATACGGCGTGGGAAAACCGCGCCTTGCTCGACCCGACGCGCCAGACTTTCGTGCAGATCGACGTCGAACCGCGCAACGCGTCGTGGAACTACCCGGCCGAGCACGTCCTGATCGGCGACGCCGCGGTCATCCTCGGTCAGCTCCTGCACGCCCTAGGCTCGGCGGACGGCGCCCGCCGGCGAGAGGCGGAGCGGCGCGTTGCCGTGCATCGCGAGCGGCACGGCTACTTCGACGACCGGGCCTATGCCGCCGACGACCAACCGATCCTGCCGCAGCGCGTGATCGGCGAATTGATGCGCGGCCTGCCCGAGGACGCGATCGTCACTTGCGATGCCGGCGAAAACCGCATTCTGATGACGCATTTCTATCAGACCAAACGGCAGGAGGGCTTTTTGCAGGCCGCCGGGTCGGGTCCGATGGGATTTGGCATTCCCGCGGCGTTAGGCGCCAAGCTCGTGCATCCGGATCGGCCGGTCGTCGCCGTGTGCGGCGATGGGGGGTTTGCGATGACGATGAACGGCCTGATGACGGCGATAGAGCACGACATCCCGATCGTCACCGTCGTCTTCAACAACAAGGCGCTTGGCTGGGTATTGCACGGTTCGGGTCGCTTTGCGGCAGAGTTCAACGATTTCGACCATGCCGCGATCGCCCGTGCGATGGGCTGCCGGGGTGTGCGGGTCGAGGACCCTGCGGCGCTGGCTCCGGCATTGCGCGAAGCGCTCGCCGCACGAACACCGAGCGTCATCGACGTCGCGACCTCGCTCGAGGTCACTTTTGCCGACATCACCTCGCAATTGGCCAAGGATGCCTCGCCGCGCAGAAGGTAGTACATCTCTTAGCCAAGCCTGCGAGGAACGCGATGATCAGCGGGTAAGAGGGCGCGCGATATCGCCGCCGCTGCCGTTCTGAGACTCGATACGATCCTCAGATCGGCGATATCGCAGCCGGCGTCATGAAGACGGCAGACCCGCGGCGCTCAGCCGACGTCGACGTTTTCCCGGCATCTCCTGCAGATGTGCTTTATGATCGACAGCGAGTGAGGACCAAACGGGGCCGCAGCGCCGGCAGCCGGACCTGGGCCGGCGCTTTCAACACTGTTATTAGCTCGATCCGCGCAGGCGCGTTGCCGGGGTGATCCTGACCCGGATGCTGCCGTTTGACCGCCATCAGGCGGTCAGGCTCTACGGCGAGCTCTAACGCGCGGTCCGTGGCGGCGCCACTCGGGGGAGTATCCTAGCCCGGCTCTTCCGCTTCTTCGTGAACGGGGCGCTGCCGCCGAGCTGCCAAAATTTCATGCATCCCTGATGCGCGCGCTGCCCGCTTGTCCGCCAGATCGAGTTGCCGATAGATACCGTGGTCCGCCGCGGCGCATCAGGGGGCATGTTGCCCGATCAAGAATATTTCACGCAGGATCTGTCGGCTGAGGCTCGCGCCAATCGCCGACTGGTCATGGCGGCGGTTCTGCTGGCGATCTTCATGGTGGCGACGGACAGCTATATCGTCGCCACCGCAATGCCGACGATCGTCGCCGATCTCGGCGGCTTTCGGCTGTTCAGCTGGGTCTTTGCCGCCTATCTGCTGACCCAGGCGGTCACGATCCCGATTTATGGCAGGCTTGCGGACCTCTATGGCCGCAAACGGGTATTCTTTGCCGGCACGAGCATATTCCTGCTCGGGTCCCTGCTGAGCGGCTGCGCCTGGGGCATGGTGCCGTTGGTGTCGTTCCGTGCCCTGCAGGGTGTAGGCGCCGGCGCCATTCAGCCGATCGCCACGACGATCATCG
>JAFMSA010000599.1 GCA_017353855.1 Alphaproteobacteria bacterium | reverse complement strand
TTGAAATAGGCGTCCGGCTCGGCGATCACGCGGTCCATCACGCACAGGAGCTGACAGCCGCCGCCGATCGCGAAGGACTCGACCACGGCCAGCCAGGGCTTTTCCGCGTAGTCCTCGATCTCAGCATCCCAGCAGGTCCGACGGGTGTGGCCACGATAGATCTTGTTGAGCAGGCCGAGCTCGCGCTCGATGATGAATTCTACGAACGAGATTTGCCCGTAGTAGAGATGGGTGAGATTGATGCCGGCGTTGAACACGCGCCGGCCGGCATATTTCGGATGTTCGAGCACCCCGCCGCGCAGCACGCCGACCTCGATTCCTTTGTCCAACAGGACGAGATCGATGGCGGTCTCGAGCGCGGCCGTCGCCAGGTCGTCTTCGGCGTTGATGAATTTCGGGTTGGTCAGACAGACTTGGCCGATCCTGCCCTTGCGCTCTACGGTTGCGCTGCCGAGATCGGCGAAGCCGGTACGGCGGAATTCGCCGATACGCTCCTCAGCCTCCTGCTTGGGCAGCATCATGCCCTGGATGAGATGACTTCCGGCCTTTTCGTCCGCCAGCAGGTGAGCAATGAAAAAGCCTTGATCAATCTCAAGCCCCTTCTTCGCACTCTGCCGCGCCAGCGCCCGTTCCGCCACGATCTGTGCGCGGGTCGGCAGGAGAAACGGGAAACGCTCCGCCGCGCCGTACACCAGTTCGGAAACACGCAAGAAGCGCGTATGATTAGAAGTGAGGTCTGCATAGATCGCAGCCGCGTGACGGCGGAAGAAGGCTTCCTTCACCTCGCGCAACAGCGCCCGGGCTTGCGGCTCGTCGGGCATCGCACCGAGAAAGTCCGCCGCGTGTTTTGCGTCCTTTGCCAGCGTTCCGCCGAACGACGGTGCCGCTACGCGTTCCGAGTGGTTCAAATGTCGTGCCGCGTCCACGGCTGCCTCCTGCATCGCGACCTCCCTAGGTAAAGCAGGCTCACGCTGTCCCAGCCATGGCGGCGACTAAAATGTTGATCTACCGCGCAGGTCGCACCGAAAGCAACATAGCATATGCCGACGAGACGCGACATGTCGACAAGGGGTCCATCGGTTCCGTGACGCCATCGAGTGGATCCGCGCGGACGCGATTTCGCCGTCGGCGTCAGATGAATGGGGCCTGGAAACGCTGTGTCGCCAAGCCGACGCGTCGTTTTAACCTTTTGTCAAAAGTGTCGGACGTCCGACCGACAACAGGCGTCGGGGCAATCGAATATTTCGGTGGAAATTTTTAGCGGGAGCCGCGGCCTGGCCGGCGGGCAGCCGCAAGTGGAGGGTCAAAATGAATTATGATCGCTCGATTATTGCGCTTTCTCCACACGTCACCACCACCATTATCGACGCGATACAACGGGCGATCATCGATAAAGGTGCGTGCAGAGCCACCCGCAAGGCCGCCTTCTCGGCTCTGCTGGCATTAGCAGATGCAGGACTGATGGAAGAAAGCCGTTCAACGAATTGGCCGGCGAGAAGCAAGACCCATATCGCCGAGTGGCTTCTCGCGGGACCTCGGGGCTAACCCAAAGCCACTTCAAAGGAGCGGGGCGGGATCCGGCCGGCCACGATCCGAACGCGAGGGTTGGCGGCCGGAGTCACAAGATCGCCGCCCGTCGCCGTTTCCGGCAAAAAGGCAAATAGCGATCACGCATGTTCACGAATTGCCCGATCGATCAGCGCAACCAGAAACGCACATTGCTCTTTTGTCAGGCGAAGGATCACAAGATCGTCGGTGCCAGCGTTGACGGCAGCATCTATATCGGCCCGGATCGTGCATAACTGGCTGAACGACTTGAACTCGTGGACGCCAAACGCGGCCAGACGTTGCGTGATGGTTGTCAGTTTTTCCATCTGATCGGCGGAGAGGTCGTTGACATTGCCGCCGGTGATTTCGCAGGCGAATTCGATCAATTCTTCTTTGGTCATCATCATGCTCCCGCTGTGCCGGCATCCGGTGCATCGCGATTTTGCCTTTTTTTGTTCGGCTTGGCGAGCACCGGCACGGAAGTGCGCCCCCTGCTTACCGCAATCGTGCGCAGCATTGCAGCCGCCCAGCAAGGCACGGCGAAAATCGGAGGTGCGATCGTCTGCGACCGCTCGGTCGCTGTTGCGGTCACGTTAATGAAGCAATCCTGCGCACGATGCGGGCGGGATTTCCCGCGACGATGGTCATCGGCGGCACGTCCTCGCAAACCAGCGCGCCCGCGCCCACCACCGCGCCCGAACCGATGCTGACACCCGCAAGAATGATCGACCGCATGCCGATCCAGACGTCGTCGCCGACGGTAATGGGCCGCGGGGGTTGCTGCCTTCCACCGGGCGATTCACAATCCGTGATCACAACCTCGTGCGCTATGAGGACATAGTTACCGATGCGTAGCTCGCGTTCGACGTGCAGGATCGGCCCGACCAATGTGCAATAGCTGCCGATCGTGACGCGCGCGGCGGCGCCCACCTCGAATGACGTTCCATGATAGATGCCGGTGTCGTCGCCGATGCGGATCGCTGCCGTCGGAGCGGTATGCAGGAATGCGTAGGAACTGCCGAGATAGCACCGTGATCCGATCTCGAGGCCGGACGGCAGATCGCTCGGGAACCAGTCGTCTGGCACACGACGACTCAAGGCACATTCTCCGTCACCTCCGCCGGATTACCGCGGGCGCATGCACCGGGAGCCACGTCGCGCGCCAGCACTGCTCCCGGCGCAATGACGGCTCCGTCACCGATGGTCACGCCCTTGAGAATGATGGCGCCGGTCCCGATCCACACATCGCGGCCGATCACCACCGGCTTGGCCGGGTATGGCGGACGGTGCGCGCGATCTCCGCCAGGCGCGACCGCAATGGTGTCACGCCGGCGCGCTTCGATGTCGATCGGATGAAAGTCGCAGTCGCTGATCGTGACATTGTACGAGATATGGCAGCCCGCGCCGACGCGAATGGATTTCATGCACATGAACACGGCTCCCACCAGCACGGTGTCTTGGCCGATCTCCACGCAACCGCTTGGCTCGACGCTGAAGGCCGTCCAGGTCTGGACCCGAACGCGGTCACCGAGCACGAGACCAGGCGCTTGCCGGCTGCGGAACTGCTTGAACGACTCGCGTCGTTCCAGGAAGCAATCTGCGCCGATGCGGATGTTGTCCGGCAGGCGGCGGTAATCCCAGGAGCCGTCAAACTCGTTTGTGTCCATTAAGGTACTCTCAGTCTTGACTCCCGCGCGAACGCAGACGACTGGGGGAGCTGCGTGCTCGGCTGCTCTTCGCCAAGAAACAGACGATCGCGCAAAATGGTCGGGATGTCGGAAGTCACGACCTGCAACCGGCCGCGTTCGAGCAGCAGCAGCATGTCGCAATTCTCCAAGGTCATGAGTCGATGGGCGATCATGAAAGTGGTCCGGCCCTCCATCAG
>JAFMSA010000598.1 GCA_017353855.1 Alphaproteobacteria bacterium | reverse complement strand
ATAGGGCCGCAACCTGGCGCTGCCGGTCTGGATAATTCGGGGCCCACTGGACATCGAGGCGCGCTTTACGTTCCGGCCTGCTGCGCCGGTCACTGACCTCTCGGCCTGGTCCAAGCTGCGAGAAATGATCGAGGCGTCCGGCTTCGACGGCGCCCCCCTCATTCAGGACCGGTTACGATCGTAGAATTGTCCCTCACGTCCCTCCTGCTGTCCGATGACGGCCGCTCTTTTCCTCTGTTGCTCTCGCTAATGAGCAATTCGCGACGACGCGCGTCTGGACGGCGCTGCGCCCGGCTTCGGCTATGCAGGCTTGCTCGTTGCGGGCAGACGGCAGCCGCCGTGTCAATACCTTTGTGATATTTTTGTGAGCTTGCCGCCACGATGCCGGTGGTGCTAGCGTCGCAAGCGATGATCGGTGCAACGTCCGTCCGGACGCACGGTTATCCGGGATCTGAGATCGGCCCGACCGCCCGCAGTCCGGTGCCGGCGGACTTTTCGGCCCGCTCTCAAGGCCCGATCGCTGCTGGGGTTCACACTGCGGTTCGGAAAACCGGCCGGCAACGTCGGCGAGGCTCTCGCGCTCTGGCAATAAGGCTGCGCCAGCGGCCTGTTGCGACGAGGGTTGAGTAATCGTCGGCTGAGCTGAGCCGCCTAGGGGGGAGGTACGCCGGAGGCACCGCGCCTCGCCGCTTTGCGGACGGCCGTAACCGCAACCGATAGACAGGTTGGATGTAAAGGCATGAGGGCAGCCGCTCTAATCGCCGTGCCAGATGCCGGACGGCAAAATTCCTGGGTGCCGCTGGTCGTCGTCGCCCTCGCTCAGATTCTGATGGCATTCAACATCAATGCGCTGCGCGTCTCGATCGGCGGGATCGTCGCCACCCTGGGCACGTCGCCGACGACAGTAGGGACGGCTATTGTCACCCACTCGCTCTTTATCGCGGGGCTCGTCATGTTGGGCGGTAAGATCGGGGCGCTCTGCGGCCCGCGGCCCGTTTTTAAGGTGACAGTGCTCCTGTTCGGCGCGGCGATGGTCATCATGGCACTCAGTTCGAGCGCGATGATGATGATCGTCGCGCAGGGCATCGCCGGCGCCGCGGGGGCAGCATTGGTGCCCACCCTCGTCGTGCTCATCGCCGCCAACTACCGCGGCAGGCAGCAAACGCAAGCCCTGGGTTGGCTGGGAGCCTCAGAGGCGATGGGCGGTGTTCTGGCGTTTCTGGTCGCCGGCTTCCTTGGCACATGGATCGGCTGGCGCTATCCGTTCGGCCTGCTCGGCGTACTTGCCGCCTGTACCTTCTTGCTGAGCAGGCGGCTCAATCCCGTAGAAACCCAGGGCGATTTCCGGATCGACGCCGTCGGCGTGGTGCTGGGGGCTTTGGCCGTCATCCTGATCTGCGTCGGGTTCGACAGCACCAACAGCTGGGGCCTGTTACTGGCCGAACCCGAGGCGCCATTCAGCTTATTCGGGCTGTCGCCGGCTCCGGTCATGATTGTCGTAGGTGTCGCGTTCGGCCAGGCTTTCTTTGCCTGGTCAAAGAGACGTCAGGCCGCGCAGAAGAGGCCGCTGATCGCGTTGGAGGTGATCGAGACGCCGCAGCAAGGGTCTGCGGTATTTTCGATGTTCATGATTGTCCTGGTTGGTTCGGCCGTCGGCTTTCTGATCCCGCTCTATATCGAGATCGTCCAGGGCTACAGCAGCCTTCGCACCGCACTGGCGATCATCCCCAACTCGCTGTCGATCTTCGTTGCCGCGGTCCTGGTCTCACGTCTGTTCGACCGCCTGAGCTCGCGCCACATCGCGCGCGGCGGTTTCGTCGTCGTGGCCGCCGGACTGGCATTGCTGGCGGTGGTCATACACAACGAATGGGACACGCTTATGGTGATCGTCGCGCTGGTCGTGATCGGTCTCGGGCAGGGCGCGCTGGTGACGGTTCTGTTCAACGTACTGGCTGCGGCCACGCCGGAAGTGCTGGCCGGCGACGTGGCTTCGCTGCGCGGGACCACCACCAACCTCGCCGGCGCTGTGGGCACCGCGGTCGCCGGCGCGCTCTCGGTCGGCGTGCTGAGCGCGAGCATTGCGACAATGCTGATCAACAACCCGGTAATTCCAAGGGAGCTCAAGGTGCAGGTCGATCTCGACAAGGTCGGCTTCGTCAGCAACGACCGACTGGTCGAGGTCATGGAGGGTACGGCAGCCACACCCGAGCAGATCACCGAAGCAGCCCGCATCAATGCGCAAGCACGTCTGCGCTCGCTCCGCATCTGCCTGCTGGCATTGACCGGCGTCGCTTTGTTGGCGATTTTTCCGACCGGCGCGCTGCCGCCGGAAACCTCAGAGCTGGTCACACGGGCGAGCAGCCGGAGCGGGAATGCTGCTTGAGCCTGGAGCCGTGGCTGCTGGTGGCACGTCATCGAGCCGAGGCCAATTCTGCGGCACGCGGCCAAGGTGCGTGCCGGGCTGTTTGTGACGCAAGCGTTGCCGATGGCAGCCACCAAAACCGAGAGACCACAGCGCGATCCGATCCTCGTCGATTTTGCGCTGCAGGGCGGCGGCGCGCACGGAGCCTTTACCTGGGGCGCTCTCGATCGCCTGCTCGAGGAGCCCTGGCTGCGGATTGACGGCATCTCGGGAACGTCGGCGGGAGCGATGAACGCCGCCGTGCTCATCGACGGTCATGCCAGGGGAGGAGCAGATGCAGCGCGCGGCGCGTTGGAGGCGTTCTGGCGCAGCGTGTCACAGGCAGCCCTGCTGAGTCCGTTGCGGCGCGGGTTTATCGACGTGTTGCTGGACCGTTGGACCCTGGATCACTCACCGGTCTTCATAGCGATGGACATGCTGGCGCGGTTGTTCTCGCCTTATGACCTGAACCCCCGCGGGTTCAATCCGCTGCGGCAGATTCTGGCGGAATCCATCGACTTTGGGCGGCTGGGGCGGGCGCCGATAAAACTCTTTGTCACCGCCACAAACCTTCGCACCGGTCAGGGCCGCGTGTTCCGCAACCGCGAGATCACACCTGACGTATTGCTCGCCTCGGCATGCCTGCCGAGTTTGTTCCAGGCCATCGAAATCGAGGGCGAGCACTATTGGGACGGGGGTTATTCCGGCAACCCGACCATCACGCCCCTCGTGCGGGAGAGCAAGTCGCACGATACAATTCTTGTACAGATAAATCCGGTTGAACGCGCTGGCGTACCGAAGACCGCCCGCGAGATTCTCAACCGCCTCAACGAGGTCTCTTTCAACGCAGTTCTCTTGAAGGAGCTGCGCATGATAGCGCTGCTGCGGCAAATCGCTGATCCCGGCGACACCGAAGGCGCTCAGTGGGCCGGCATGCGCATTCACCGCGTGGCAAGCGAGCTGATGGTCAATCTCGGCTATTCTTCAAAGCTCAATGCCGAATGGGCCTTCCTTTGCATGTTGCGCGATGCCG
>JAFMSA010000597.1 GCA_017353855.1 Alphaproteobacteria bacterium | reverse complement strand
GTCCCTGGAGGGTGCCGGCGAGGCGCTCTCGATTGGGGCGGCGGGCCTGTTCTTGCGCTCGCTCGGCGGCAACCCGATGGATGTTCACCTGCATACGAGCATCAATCTGCGGCGCTATCTGCTGCGGCTCGACGGGATCAGTCTCAAGAACAAGCTGATGCTGCTGCTGACCTGGCAGTCGGGTCCGGAGATCCGCTCGACACAAACGCGCATGCAGCCGTATCCGCAGCCTGATATGAGCGCTGTTGCCGCTTTGCCTCAGCGCAGCCAGCCGGAGCTGCTCGATGCGATCAGGCAGAGCGTCTATACCCAGCCGCCGACCGATTGGTCCAAGGTCACCAATCTCGGCCAGATGATGGCGGTGCCGGAGGTTAAGCACACGGTGAACCTGGCCACGCAATACATGAAATCCGGCTACGACCCGCAGGCCTTCATTGCGCGTCTGGCCGAAATCGTGTGCCACGACAATTTCACTGAGATGCACGCCTTTAAGCACCACCAGTCGATCGTCGAGGAATTCGACGCCACCCGCGAACCCTGGCGGTGGATGCATCTCGTCTGCGGCGCCCAGGCCGCTGCGATCTCCTTTGGCAAGAACATGGCCGTCTACGAGGAGTATCTCGAACTCCTCCACGCCGCCTAGCTTACCTGGGCGGGCGCGAAACCTCACCGGCCTTGCCGGCCTCTTCTAGGGCGGTGAGGGTTTGCGCCGCGCTAGCCCTCTTGATCGGTGCCGACGATGAGGTGGCATTCGCGAACCTGCTCGCGCGAAAGGCGCATTATCGCTTCAGGGTTAAACTGTCGCAGCACGAGCGTGTCGCCCTCCCATCCGACGAACTGCTTGATCAGCACCGCCTGCTGTTCCTTGTAGACAACGACATCGCGGCCCCGGGTCGGCGGCTTGAACGGATTTACGTGCAACAGCCAGCCGGGCTCGTAACGCGGCTCCATGCTGTCGCCGACCATATAGATCGCGTAGGCTGAGCGAACGCCGCCAAGGTTGGCGGGTCTTGAGGTGTAGCCGATCGGTCCGTCCTCGAGAAACATCTCCTGGTCGGTGCTGCCGCGAGTGCCGCTTTTGATCGGTATTTGATCACTCGCCAGCGCCAAACCAGCCGATGGAGCGGCCGGTGACGAAGAGCCGGCCGAAGGCGGACGGCCGCGGCCGGACCGCGGCACGCCGGCTGCTCGCATCGCAGAGGTGCTCTCGACGACATGGCGCAGCACTTCATCTTGCGGCACACCCAGAAAACTGGCCGTGTGCGCAATCTCCAGCGGCTTCATCTGGCGATCTCCCTTCAGCATCCGGGATATCGCGGACGGAGCCAAACGCAAATGGCGTGCGAGATCAGCCTGCGAGGCGCCCACCCGCTCCAGCGCTTGAGTGAACCACAAACCATCCATAATGCGTCCTTCTCAATTTTATCTTGTTCAGATCGCAATGATTGGAGCTAACATCCCTGTGCGATCAAGACAAGCCGTGTCCGCGGAAATCAGAGATTCCGCAATGGGCTACAGGGATCGCGGCCAGTGCTCCATCCCGGGCGCGGGCCAGGACCGGCGTGAAGGCCAGCGAAACTTCCGATTCTGAAAGACAGGAGCAAACTCATCTCTAGGTCGCAGAGAACTGGAGCAGGGGACGAGACTTACCCGCGTCAGGACCGCCAGTGCTGATTAATATCCCGGTTGTCGGCTGGCCGGGACAGGCCCAGCCGTAGGACGAAGACCGCTGACAGAACATCTGCGGGTTCCTTTTAGAAGGGCCCTGTCAGGGGTCAGGGACTGGCCCTCGGCCGCAGGACCCGATAACCGTCCACAGAGCGCAGGTTTGCTGACGATAGTTCATATTTTTGATTGCCGCCCAACGGACTTCGAGGGTGTTTGGATCGACCACCGTGCCCGATGAACCGGCGGGGGCGGCACGACGGCGGTCTCGTTCTTATTTGCCCGCTCCCGGCACGCGAGCCCTCATGCCTCCCTTGCAGGCACAGCCGAAGTGCCGCTTTGCAGCCGGTCGCAGCGCTCGCGAATCGCGCTGGCGACCGTCCGTGCGCGGCAAGGTTTCGGGCTGACGCGGCAATTTGCGAAGAGGCCGGGCGAGCAACGAACGATGCTTTCAGACCGATGAGTTCATATGTGTTCGCAAGACCGACGAATCGGTTTTCTCCCTATCGCGGCGAGGTCGACCGCGACGGATTACGACTCATGCCGATGCCGCAAACCTCAGCCATGAGCCCAGTGAAACCTCGGAACCGGCTAATTGACCCGTCTCGGGCGCCCCCCGCGTTGGCTTCGATGCAGCGCGAGGGCGCGATGGCTGTGGGCCATCCCGCCCGTAAGCATTTGGCGCTCCACCGGGACAGGAGCGTGCGGCGCTAAGCCAGGCAGCATGGCGCGCATCCTGATCGCCGCTCCGGGAGCACTGGAGACGCATCTGCCGGGAGGGTGGCAACGAGTTGTAAATATTTTAGCAATTGGCAAGTTTAATCACGCACCGGGAACAACCGCAAGGGACGCGCTCCTCCCCGCGGCCCGAAGGCGGGGCACTCCACGCCAAGCCTCCGATGATGGTGCGTTGCGTTTTGATTGTTTCGGGGTGACCCGTCGCCAGCCTCGACAGAGTAGACCCGCCGCAACGGATGGAGGTCGCTAAAGCTTCTTCGTGTCCGGCACATTTGTCGAAGCCGGCGTTGTCCCGGGCTCGGCGCTGCAGCACCTGGCTGTCAGTCCGCGGCAATGCGCGCTGATTGACGTTGGTGCGGGGACGTAATCGGAAGACCCTCAGGGGCATCTTGCTGCGCCCTGCGCTGCGGCTCGCCTCCATTTGGGCGCGCGTATTAAGATTTGAAACGAACTCAGTCGACCTAGACCGTAGGGCGGGGCGGATTGAAACGGGTTCTGAGATGGGTGAGGATGATGTTTGCCCGATGCGGGGGCGCGGGTTGTGCGCCGTGCCGGTCAATGGTGCGGTGAGTGCGGCACGGGGGATACCGGGATGTTATCCAGGAGGGGCTTCGCTTTCGCGGCAATCGGTACAGCTCTCGTCATGGCGAGTTGCACGGGCTCGGGATCGGATGCCTGCCAATGTCCCAAGCCCGTCGCCTACGACGACGCAACGCTCAAAAAGATCACGCAAGCGTTGCAGGCCCTACCTGCCGACAACGTCCTCCATCAGGCGATGGAAGATTACGAGTACGAACGGGATGACCTTCGCTTCTGCCGCAGCGCTGGTTTCCCATAAGGGCACCGGTCAGATAACTCTGAGCGAAAATTATTGCAGTCGCGTTGCACAAAATTCCTGCGATGCGGGAGCGCCGCGCTGTCGGGTCTCCAAACGCGCCATGAAAGCGCCGGTGCACGATGGCTTTCCTGCGCCGCAGAAGATGTCTGGCCCGCTTCTCGGAGCAAGGCCTCAACGGATAGTGCCGCTTATCC
>JAFMSA010000596.1 GCA_017353855.1 Alphaproteobacteria bacterium | reverse complement strand
TGTGCCGTCGCGCGTCCAGGGAGCTCCCATATAGGCATCCCACATCGCCCGGCCGAGCCCGACGGCGATCCCGATCGTCGCCAGGGTAATCAGCAATGGGAAGATCCGCAGACCTCGCCTGGGTGCGACGCTTGGCGGTGCCCGCTTGGCTGCTCCAGCAATCGCGGCGCTCTCGCCCTCCGCTTCATGTTTTGTTTTGGCGTCGACATCAACCATCGCGACCTCAACCCGCAGCGACTATCAGCACGATCGCGGAAAGCACGATCATGTAGACGGCGAAAACGAACATGGCCGGGTGCCAGACATGGCGCAGCAGGCCGAACCGGGCCGCGATCCGCCGCAGCCCGACCGTGACGACCCAGGCGGCAACCAGCATCAGCGACATCGGCGCAACATAAACGCCAAGCAGGTCTATCTCCGTGAACCTCACCGCTGCGTCCCCTTCTCGAAATATGAGGAATGTCGCGTGAGTGTTTCCAAGATCACGAGAAGCCTGCCCCGTGCGCGCAGCACGGTTTGCATCTCCGGCCCGGTTGCAGCATGCGCGGCTAGCGCCGCATCGAGCCGGGCGAGATAATCGGTCGCTCTCGGTGTATCGCCTCGCACCACCGCCGTCAACACTGGGTCGAGCGTGGTGTCGAACTCAAGACGGCGCGCGCCATTACGCAGCTCGATGATCTCGTGACCCACCGATAACGCTGCCGGCAAATGAGCGCGCTGCAGCGGCGTTGCCACGTCCGGCGTCGCCACGAACCGGCCGCCAATGTGACCGAACCAGTCGCGATACTTGTCCCCCGTCGCGAGGCGGCACAGATCGCGCAGGCTCGACGCCAAGATCGGGCGCGTGCGGTACGCCGGCGACAATGACGGCAATAACCGGAACGAGAGCAGCCAGACGCCGATGCTGGCGACGATCGCAACCGTGCCATTGTAGAATCGCACTGTGCCGTGGACCATCTGGTTCTTCGGTGCGAGCAGCGGGATAAAAGTCACCGTCATCGCAGTAAATATCCCGATCCGCCAGCGCCGCTGCGCCTGTGCCAGAAGGGCGCCGATGGGTATCAGGCGATGACGAGGCTGAAGGCGGCAAAGGACGCGGCGCCCGACCCCGGCAGCACCGTAAATGCGACGATCGCCAGAACGACGTCGAGGGGGGTTCCCAACAGCAAGACGATACCGCCGGGGTAGGCCTGATCGGCTCGCCGCATTTTCCGAATAAGATGATCGCAGTGACGCTGATCGCGGATGCGCCGCTCGGCCATTCTGTGACGATCCAGAACAGCGCGACGGCGCCGATCGCGGCGAAAGCGCGTTTGTCATTGACGAGAGCGGACAGCCAAATCGGGCTGTACCGGGCGCGCCGGACCGGCGGCGAGCAAGGCCAGGCCGTTGAGCACATGCATCATACCGGTCAGCACGTTCGCCCGCATCTCTGCCTAAAACCAATCACTGCGGGACAGAACCGTGGCCGCAGTCGCAGCTGCTACAAGCGCCGCGCTTCCTCCGACCGCGGCAAAGGCCCCACCAAAGCCGCCACATATCTTGAGGGCACACGGCCGCGCCCTGCGTTGCGACGAATTCCGAGATTGCGGCCGGCTCTCACCACGGGTCACTCCATCGTCCCCCGGTCCGCTGTCGATGGATGCTTTTCGGGTTCCTGCTGACTATTTTACGAGAATTCCGAACTCTGACAAAGGGGCCGCTATCCCGAAAATACGCGTTCACAGCCGCGACGATCGGAGCAGGGTCTATAGATCCTCGACCCCTGGTCGGCACGGCACGCCCCAGCTCCGGTACGCCGGCGCCGCAATACTCGCGCCATTGGACCCAGCGGCGGTCTCCGAGGCACCGATCGGTTGGGGCGAGTGAGCGCGGGGATGTCACTCCGAAACATGCCGGGCAACCGACGCGAGATCGTCACGATGGCCGAGCGGCGCTATACTGGCGGATAAGGGATCGGCGTACAGCCTAGCGGTTTTGGTCAGCGTTATAAAGGGATCACGGCATGGCACGATGGAATGTGGCGCCGACGGCTGGACAATACCGCCGTCCGATGCGCAGGGTGCAGAACGATGCCACATCGATCTATTTCCTCGACGCAACGCTGGCGAACGCCTTCGTCGCCGTGCGCTGGCCAAATGCTTGGTGAGTGCCAACCTGATGACCGGCTCCGAACAACCTGCGGCACAACTCGGCTCGGTTGCGAGCTGGGCGGATAACGCATTCGTCGCGCTTCGGGCCGCGGCCCCGGCGCTGCTATTCGGATTGCGGCTGTGGGCGTCGGTCTGCCTGGCGCTTTATGTCGCGTTCTGGCTCGAACTCGACACGCCGTCCTGGGCCGGGACAACCGCCGCAATCGTGTGTCAGCCGCACCTTGGCGCCTCGCTGCGCAAGGGCTGGTACCGTCTGATAGGCACGGTCGTGGGCGCCGTAGCGATTGTCGTCATGACGGGTTGTTTTCCACAGAACCGTGCGATGTTTTTACTCGTGTTGGCACTGTGGGGCGCCGGTTGCGCTCTGCTGGCCAACGTTTTGCGCAATTTCGCGTCCTATTCCGCGGCACTGGCCGGATACACTGTCGCGATTATCGCAAGTGATCAACTCGGCGCCGTTGGCGGGCTGAATGGGCAGGCATTTATGCTTGCGGTCAACCGCGCCAGCGAGATCTGCATAGGGATCGTGTGCGCCGGCATCGTCCTTGCCGGAACCGATTTCGGGGGGGCGCGGCGCCGAGTGGCAAGGCTGTTCGCCCAACTTTCGGCCGAGATCGCCTGCCGCTTCACCGGCACATTGGCCGACGCCGGTGCCGAATTCGAGCAGACCCAGACGATCCGGCGCGAGTTGTTGCGCCGGGTCATAGCACTCGATCCGGCCATCGACGAGGCGCTCGGCGAATCCGCGGAGCTCCGCTACCACTCCCCGGTCCTGCAGAATGCTTTGGACGGTCTGGTCACGGCGATCACCGGCTGGCGCACGGCGGCGGTCGTCTTGGCGCGATCACGGCGGGAAAGAGCCCGACAGGAAGCGGGGGCGTTATTGGCAGAGGTACCGGCGCTGCTTCGCACGAGGCCTGGGGAGGATGAGGCAGCGCGCTGGATCGCGCATCCGGCGCGCTTGCTCCAAGTTTGCAATGCAACCGTGCAGAGGTTTGCCTCCCTGCCGGCGTCGACACCATCGCTGCGGCTCCTCGCAGACCAGACAGCCGAAGCGCTAGCGGGCATTGCGCAGGCACTCGTCGCGCTCGCCTTGCTTGTGGCTGATCCTGCCCGGCCAGTTGGTCGGATCCGTGGCCGGCGCCTCCTGCGCATCCCCGATTGGCTTCCGCCACTGACTAATGCCGGGCGCGCTTTTGTCGTGATTGTTGTCGCCGAGCTTTTCTGGATCATTACCGCATGGCCTGGCGGCGCCAATGCGATCACCTTTGCCGCAATCATTG
>JAFMSA010000100.1 GCA_017353855.1 Alphaproteobacteria bacterium | reverse complement strand
GTTCGACGGCGCCGAGGCGCACCCAATCACGGCCGCCGTAGATGCGCGAGCGGCGCGATGCAACAACTCCTGCGGTCGCAATAGCAAGATAAATGCTGCCTGCGAAATCGATGCGGTCGGGACCGTCATCGATTTCGATCATCACCGCCAGCGCGTGGCTGGCGCCGGTCTCCTCGCGTGCGGCACGGGCGACCGCCTCGGCGGCCTCGCGGGACAGTTCGCCGGCGATCAGCCCGCCGTCGAGGCCGAAGGCTGCGGCGATCTCGGCCGGGTCGCGAGCCACGAGACTGCGGCGGAACACTTTTTCGGCGCCCGGGAGAGGTGCCAGGCGAGCGGCGATTTGGCCGCCAGTGAAGGTCTCGACCAGCGCCAGCGAGCCCCCTTGTGCCGTCAAGGCGGCGAGGATGCCGCCTTCGAGCGTCTGATCGTCCTCAGCGATAATGAAATTTCCGAGCCGGTTGCGCACCTCGGCCTCGACCGGCGCGAGCTTGCGCCGGATCTCGTCCATGTCGGCGCCGCGCACGGTGAGCTTCGTTTCGATCTGCGGGTAATGTGTGCGAAAGCCAAGCTTCACGCTGGCGTCGGGTACGATGTCCTCGACCCCGGCGAGTAATTGATCGACATGCGACTCGCCGAGGCCGTAGGAATGAAAACGCTTCAGGAAAATCGCACCTGGGGCGCCGCTGGAGGCCAACAGGCGCGGCATGATCTGCTCTTCGAGCATGCGGCGCAGCTCGCGCGGCACCCCGGGGGTAAAAAAGAACCGCGCCTTGCCGATGTCGAGGGCAAAGCCGCAGGCAGTCCCGATCGGGTTGTCGAGGATCTCGGCGGTCGCCGGCAGCATCGCCTGTTTGCGGTTGTTCGCCGACATCACGCGGTTGCGGCGCCGAAAGAACTCCTCCATGCGGGCGAGCCAGCCTTCATTCAGGATCAGATCGACACCCGCCGCACGCGCCGCGATTTCCTGTGACAGATCGTCGATCGTCGGACCCAGTCCGCCATTGACGATGACCGCATCGGCGCGCTCGCCCGACAACCGGAACGCCGCGAGCAACTCCTCGCGGTCGTCGCCGATGATCGTCCCCCAGCTGATCGACAGCCCGAAATCCTCCAGTTTCTGAGCCATATAACTGAAATTGGTGTTGACGATCTTGCCGGTCAGAACTTCGTCGCCGGTGCAGATGATCTCAATGCGCATGTGGGCCTCGTTTGCTGGATCGCGTGCTTGACCGCGCGGTGTCCGGGCCGCCGGTGTTTGACGTGCGGCAAGGTTCGACGAGCGGGAAATGGGCTTCCTCCTCGGCAACCGGTCTGTGTGCGGTGCCGTTCGGCACGACATGGAGACCGCCGGTACCCGGACTCACCTCGCCCGCACCGAGCCGGATTGTGGGCTTACGCTTGAGGACGAGGAGGAAGTCGTCAGCCCGGGCGTGCGAATGCCGGACGAACTCGCCCTCGAGCTTGACCACCATCACACCGTGTCCATTGAACCGGCCGAGGATCTTCGGCGACCAATGCTCGGAAAAAGTAGAGAGTTTCTCGGTCAGGCTGACAGCAGTCGGCATAATCGCCCCATTGGCGGAACCCGCGATCAGCGATGATTTCCTGCCCGCTGCGTGTTGTCCATACGGCTCTCGCTTCGGTAAGCAATCAGCCCCTGTAGCAGTCGCCCCTTGCCGGTGCGATAAATTCCAGGTCGGCTTGACGCCTGGCGGAATCCGGCAACAGTATTCGCGATCGATACCGGGGGAGGAGGGCACGATGGCCGACACACGTATCGTAACCGCCGGACTACGGTTCCCCGAGGGGCCCGTTGCGATGGCCGACGGCTCCGTCATCCTCGGCGAGATCGCCGGTCGTGCGGTGACCCGCATCGCGCCTGATGGCAGCAAATCGACAATCGGAAACGCCGGTGGCGGACCGAACGGGCTCGCGCGAGGCCCTGATGGCGCACTCTATCTGTGCAACAACGGCGGCAACGAGTATGCCGAAGGCGGGTTTCTGTCGACCGGGCCCGCCAGGGATTACCAATGCGGGTACATCCAGCGCATCGACCCGCGCACCGGCGAGGCCCGCATCCTCTACACTCAGTGCGGCGGGCATAAGTTGTCAGCTCCGAACGACATCGTGTTCGACCGGCACGGCGGCTTCTATTTCACCGATCTCGGCAAGCGACGGGCGCGCGACCGCGACCATGGCGGGCTCTATTACGCGCTCCCCGACGGCTCCAAGATCGTCGAACTCGTGTATCCGATGCTGAGCCCCAACGGCGTCGGCCTGTCGCCGGACGAGAACGTCGTCTATGTCGCCGACACGGAGAGCTCGCGCCTTTTCGCGTTTGACATCGTCGAACCGGGGGTCCTCCTTAAAGAGGCTTTTCCCGCCCCCTATACCGGTCGCCTCGTCTGTGGGCTGCCGGGCTTCCAGCGCTTCGACAGCCTCGCCGTCGAGGCCTCAGGCAACATCGCTGTCGCAACCCTCATCACCGGCCATATCACGGTCATCGCCCCCAATGGCAATGTCGTGCGCCAGGTCAAAATGCCCGACGTCTACCCGACTAACATTTGCTTTGCCGGCCGGGACATGAAAACGGCCTACATCACGCTCTCCGGCACCGGCCAGCTCGCCGCGATGGATTGGCCCGAACCGGGGCTGCGCCTCAATTTCCAGGAATGAGGCCGCGCCGGCTCAATGCCCCGCCTATGTTTCCGTCGCCCCGCGCTCCTCGCAGCGGCCCACGAGGGCCGGCCGTCGGGGGGAGGAGGCCAGGGTCGCTGGACACCAGCCGGTTGCCTTGGACTCCCTTTTAGGCGGGGAAGACGGCTTTGCCGCTCAGCTTTCCCAGGAGCCCCCGATGAAAGCCGCTGTTCTGCATGCCGCCAAGCAGCCATTGACGATCGAAGAAGTCGAGCTCGGTACACCGAAGAGCCGCGAGGTTTTGCTGCGCACCGCCTTTGCCGGGCTCTGCCACAGCGATCTGCATTTCATCGAAGGGCTCTATCCACACCCGACACCCTGCGTGCTCGGCCATGAGTCCGCGGGTATTGTCGAGGCGGTCGGCGACGGCGTCAGCTATGTCAAGCCGGGCGACCATGTCATCACGTGCCTGTCGGTGTTCTGCGGCACCTGCCCGCAATGCGTCACGGGCCATCCGAACCTTTGCGAGAATACCGACATTAAAATGCCCCCGGGGGTATCGCGCCGCCTATCATGGAAGGGCGGCGAATTGATGAACCAGTTTCTCAACCTGTCGTCTTTTGCCGAACAGATGCTGGTGCACGAGAACGCGATCGTAAAAATCGACCCCGACATTCCGCTCGACCGCGCCGCCCTGGTCGGCTGCGGCGTCATGACCGGCGTCGGCGCGGTGTTCAATTCCGCCAGGGTCGAGCCCGGCGCGACAGTCGCAGTGATCGGCTGCGGCGGGGTCGGCCTGTCGGCCGTCAACGGCGCCTCACTCGCCGGCGCCGAGCGCATCATTGCGATCGATACCGTCGCCTCTAAGCTCGAAGTCGCGCGCGAACTCGGTGCCACCGACACGTTGAATGCGAGCAATGCCGACCCGGTGCAGCAGGTCCGCGAAATGACCGGTGGCGGCGTGCATTACTCGTTCGAGGCGCTCGGCACCAAGGCAACCGCGGAGCAGGCTTTTCAGATGCTGCGCGCAGGCGGTACCGCGACGATCATCGGCATGGTGCCATTCGGCGTGAAAATAGAGTTGCACGGCTACGATTTTTTACGCGACCGGAAACTGCAAGGCACCTCGATGGGCGGCAACCGCTTCCGGGTCGACATGCCGCGGCTGTTGTCACTGTGGCGCCAGGGCCGCCTGAAGCTGGACCATCTGATCTCCGGCCGGTTGCCGCTCGCGCAGATCAACGAGGGCTTTGCCGCATTGAAATCCGCTGCCCCGGTGCGCCAACTGATCGATTTCACGACCTCGTAAGACACCACCGAGCGGGGGCATTAATGTTCTTCTTGTCCCGCGAGCCTCGGTGTGCAAACCCCCTTTTCTTACCGCACCGGCGGGCGGCGCAAGCCCCAGAAGGCGATGCAGCCGCAGATATAGGCGACGATTGAGAGCAGGAAGGCCAGTCGATAGCTCCCTGACAGGTCGAAAATCCATCCTGCCGCCGATGAGCCGACGGCTGCGCCGATGCCGCTGCCGATCGTGATGACACCGAGAATCGTGCCGAGTTGGCTTCCGGGGAAAAGATCTGCGGTTTTGGCAGTAATTGCCGGTCCTCGCGCACCCCAGGTCAGGCCGAAGAAGCACGCGTGCAGCCATAACAGCCAGTGCTGGTCGGGGCTGGTGATCAGCAGCGCACACACCACGCCGACAATCGAGATGCCGTAAGCCAGGATCGCCGACCACTCGCGTCCGATATAGTCCGACAACGCGCCGGTCAGGATTGTCCCGACTACGGCGAGGAAGCTGCCGATACCGAGCACGCTTGCCGCGTAAAGCTTGTCGAAGCCGACATCGGCGGTGAAGGCGAGCTGGTGCAGTGAAACCAAAAAGCTTCCCAGCCCGGTCAATAGATAAACCGAAAAGAGCAGCCAGAAGTGCCGGGTGCGCACGGCCTCCGTCAGACTCCAGCCCGGCGACGGCAGCGCTGGCGCAACGGCGGCGCGGGAGGGTGCGACAGGTTCCGCCGCGGTCCGGTCGCGGGCCGCACGGCGGAAGAGAGCGGCGAGCGGCGGTATGGCGGCGACGATGAGGGTCGCCTGCGCGAGATACGTCTCCCGCCAGCCAAGGGTCGCGACCAGCAACTGGACGAGCGGGGCCGAAGCGGCGCGCCCAAAAGCGTTGGCCGATTGCAGGATCGAAATCGCCATGCCGCGGTGCCGCACGAACTGACGGGACAGCAGGGGCACAAAGACGACCATCCCGAGGCAATTCGCCCCCAGGGTCATGATCACCCCGTACAACAGGATGATCTGCCAGAGCGCCGTGATCATGGCGCTCCCTAAGAGTCCGACAAGGAGGAGCGCGCCGCCGGTCAGGAGCAGCCGGCGCGGCCCAAGCCGATCGACCATCGCCCCGACCAACGGCGAAGTGCCCCCGGCAACGAGCTGAGACACCGAATAGGCAATCGAAGTCTCGGCCCGGCTCCAACGGAATTCCTCAATGAACGCAACCAGGAAGACTGCATAGGACTGCATGACCGCGGCACCGACGGTGAAAGCGGCAAAGGCGGCGCCGAGCATTAGCCAGGCTCTGCGTGAGGCCGCGGGCGCGCTCCTCTGCGTGCGCGAGCCGGTGGTGCCGATCGGTACGATACTGCGGGTTCTGTCCATCGCTCGGCCCTGTTTCAATTGACCGATAGTACGTCAGCGCAGCCCACGCGTGTGTGTCGCAGCCGTCGCATGAACTCCGCGAACAGACCAGGCGGCACGGGCAACATTGCGGCGAAGGTGAAAAAGTTGTTTCGATGAACCGGTTCGTGTTAACCTAATTGTGTATTAATTATCAATACGTATAGTCTCCCTGAAGGGCGAACCAAAGGAGGAACCCGGAATGTGGGGCGGGATCATCGGGCTGATCATTCAACTCATCTCCGGTGCACTAGGCGGCAATATCGCGGGCGCGGCGGTGAAGCAATATGATCTCGGAACCGTTGGGAACTCGATCGCCGGCGTGATCGGCGGCGGGGTGGGAGCGCAGATCATCGGCGCGCTGCTCGGCGGAGGAAGCGGAGGCGATATGGCCGCAGCTGGCGGCCTCGACATCGGCTCGATCATCGGTCAGATTGCTTCGGGCGGTGTCGGCGGAGGCATCCTGATGGTGATCGTGGGGCTGATCAAACAGGCGATTGGCGGCCAGCGGGTCGCCTGAACGGCCCCACAGAACCCGCTTCGCGTTCTCGACTCATGCGTCTGTCAGGGGACGCCTGTCTTGGGGCCGGTGGCGGCGACGAGCACACCGGCGGCGGCCGGAGTGAGGAGTGTGCGCGTCGAGAATGCGACCCTCAGCGACCTTCAAGCCGCTCTGGCTGCAGCCGGCAGCACCGCGGCTGAGCTGTCGCGTGCCTATTTGGCGCGCATCCAGGTGTATGACCGTGCAGGCTTGCGGCTCAACGCCGTCCGCGAGGTAAACCCGCACGCGCTTGCGATTGCGGCCGCACTCGACATGGAGAAGCCGGCGCAACGGCGCCCGCTTGAGGGCATCCCGATCCTGATCAAAGATAATATCGCGACGGCTGACGCACAGCACACGACCGCCGGCTCGGTCGCGTTGGAGAGCGCCCGTGCGAAGGACGACGCGACAGTCGTCAAATTGCTACGCCAGGCGGGAGCCGTAATCCTCGGCAAGACGAACCTCACGGAATTCGCCAACATCCTTGCGATCGACATGCCCGCCGGCTACAGCTCGCTGGGTGGGCAGGTGAAGAACCCGTACGCCCCCGAGATCGACGAAAAAGGCGTGCCGATTGTCATGCCCGGCGGGTCGAGCTCGGGATCCGCGGTCGCCGTTGCGGCCGGGCTCGCGGCGGCGGCGATCGGCACCGAGACCTCTGGCTCGCTGTTGTCGCCGGCGAGCCAGAATGGCGTTGTCACCGTCAAGCCGACGGTCGGGCTGATCAGCCGCGCGGGCATCGTTCCGATCGCGCACAGCCAGGATACCGCCGGGCCATTGGTTCGCACTGTCCGCGACGCCGCGATCCTCCTGAATGTGCTGGCGGCAGCCGATCCGTTGGACCCTGCGACGGCAGAGCTGCAGCGCCCGGTCGATTACACGAGCTTTCTCGACAAGGACGGGCTCAACGGGGCGCGCATCGGCGTACCGAGCGATCCTTCAGACCCCGGAAACGATGTCTATTACGGTCTGCTGCCGCCGCGGGCCGCCGCGGTAATGCGCGACGCGATCGCCGTACTGGAAGCGCAAGGCGCCACGATTATCCGCGCCAATATCCCGACCGAAGGCTGGATCGGGGGTCCCGGAACCGAGATGGCCATCCTCAACCGCAATCCGCAGAGCCCGACCAAAAACCAGGCGGCGCGCCGGCCGATCGTCTTCGTCTACGAGTTAAAGCACGATCTCAACCTTTATCTGCGCGACTGGGCCGCGGACACCGAGATGTCGAGCCTCGCCGATATCATAGCCTTTAACGCAGCGCATGCCGATCGCGCATTGCGTTTCGGCCAGGACGTCTTTCTTGCCGCCAAGGCGACGCGCGGTGATCTCAGCGAAGTCGAATACGTCTCGGCCCGCCAGATGGATCTGCGCGCCTCGCGGACATTGGGGCTTGACGCCTATATGGACGCCTGTCGCCTCGATGCGGTGCTGTTCCCCGCCGCCGGCGGCGCTCCGATCGGTGCCAGGGCCGGTTATCCGAGCGTTCAGGTCCCCGCCGGATTTATCGCCGCAGAACGCGACAAGGACAGGCCGGAATATCCGTACGGCGCAACCTTCACCGGCCGCGCCTGGAGCGAGCCCCTCCTGCTGCGCCTCGCCTACGCCTTTGAGCAGGCGACCCAGAGCCGCCGCCCACCCCCATTGCCGCCACTCGAGCCCGCGTGACTTTAATACCCCTCGCGACCGACAGAGCGCCGTCCCCGCGCAAAGGCTTGGAAACAAAATCGAGTATCGGTTCGCCGCGCGATCGTGCTATGCGGGCTCGGAGCGGCTCGATGCTCGGCAAGTCCGCGCCGGGGGTGAAATGGGCAAGTCGCACGCAGCCCGAAGGAATGCACGAGATGGCTCGCGTCTCAGTCGGGCAGGCCGGCGCAGCGTAAACCGTCGACGTAGCGCGTAACGTCCCGAGCGCGGGCGTATGGCCCCAATTCGTCTTTCAGGTTGGAAATTCGCAGCTTGGGATCGAGCTTCTGCAGCCGCTCCCGCAAGCTTCCGGCTTCCACCAGGCGCCCGGCGAGCGCGTTGCTCGCGGCGGCGATCCGCAGTGCCGTCTGAAAGTCGGGCCACTCCCGTAATGCCATTGCCGCCCACGAGGAAGCCTCGTCGTACCGGCCGGCGAAGAAATGGGCGTGTGCAGCCACCGTCCGCGTTCGGTTGGTGAGCGGATCGAGCGGGCTGAGGCGTGCGGCTCTTGCCAGATGCTCAACCGCTAGCTCCGGCTCGCCGAGCCAGACCCTCACCCAACCGCTGGCAATCCACGCATCCGCCAGGTTCGAGTTCAACAGAAGCGCCCGGTCGATAAACGCAACGCCTGTCTCGAGTTCGCCGACAACATAGGCGAGCGAAAAGCCGCCGAAGCTCAATGCTACCGCGTCTTCCTTGTCGAGTTCTACCGCACGGCGGGCCAAACGCGCGGTTTCCGCGATCTCCTTGTCCCGGTCAGCCATCCAACCATTAGTCTTGCGATGGCAATAGCAATAGGCGGCCATGCCATAGGCGGACGCAAAGTCGCGATCGAGCTCAATCGCCTTGTAGAACAGCTGCACCGCCTCCCTGTGGCCCTCCACACTCCCCTCATGGAGAGCGGCTCGCCCGCGCAGATGATAATCGTAAGCGCCAAGGCTTTCGGTCGGTTTGCGCTTGGCGCGTTCGATTTCCGCTTGCTCTAGCGCCGGCGAAATCGCTCCGACAACGTTCGCCGTCATCTGGTCCTGCAGGTCGAATATGTCCTCGGGCGTCCCGTCGAAACGGTCGGCCCAGAGGTGCGCCGCGCTGGCGGCGTCAATCAGCTGCCCGGTGATCCGCACGCGATTGGCCGCCTTTCGGACGCTGCCTTCCAGCAGGTAACGGACACCGAGCTCGCGGCCGACCTGACGGACATCGACCGCACGCCCCTTGTACGTGAAAGCCGAATTACGAGAAATCACGAACAGCGAGCGGAAGCGGGACAGAGCTGTCGTGATCTCCTCGACGATGCCGTCCGAAAAGTACTCCTGCTCGGGATCGCCGCTCAAATTCTGGAACGGCAGCACCACGATCGAAGGTATTTCGGGCATCGGCGGCTCGGGCCACCCCCCGGGCCCGATCGGGGTTACAGCGGAGCTGCTCTCGGCGAGAGCCGCGAGCTTTGGGAGGGAGGCGACCGGCGCAGCGGCGCCGCGTGCCGGACTGCGCCGGTCCTCGCGTATTCGCCTCGCGAGCGCGTCCGTTTCCGGCTCCGGCCGGGTGCCGAGTTCGCGAGAGAGTGCCTCGCGCAGCTGCTCATATTGCCGAAGCGCCGCGGCGTGCCGGCCCTGCGCGGCGTAGAGTTCCATCAACACCCTATGCGCCGGCTCGTGCACCGGGTCTATGGAGAGAATGCGCAGCGCCCAGCGAATCGTCGGCTCGGTGCCGGTCCCGGCGCTTCGCTCGGTCAGGCGCAAAAAGACTTGCACAGCCCGCTCCCGCAGCCGCTCGCGCTCGCCGGTCAACCATTCGTCGAAATCGCGATCGCGCAGCGAAAACCCGTCGAGGAGGTCAGCCCGGTAGAGCGCCGCGGCCCGTTCCAGCGCAGCGGTCGTATCTTCGGCAATTGCCGACTCGAAGGCGTCCAAGTCGGTCTCGACGATCCCCTCGGAGAACCCGATCGAGCCCGTGTCGGCGTCTAAAAACGGCGCCGGACGCCGTGTGGCGGCGAGGAGTTGACGCAGATTGCCGCGCGCCTGCGCGTCGGGCATATCCTCCCACAGCAGCAACGCGAGCCGGTCGCGCGACATTCGCTGCCCCGGCGCGCTCGCTAGAAGCGACAACAGTGCGATTGACTTGCGGGCTCCGAGCGCGATTTCTCTCCCGTCCGGGGCCCGCAGCTCGAACCGGCCGAGAAGATTGACCTGCCAGCGGTCCATCCTTCCCACTGTGATGCCGGCTCGCGTAAGGAGAACGTATCGAGCCGCCGCGATCGGTTTAGCGGTTTCCTTACGCCGCGTCAAACGAGCGCCAATCGATGAAATGTAACAAAGCCTCCCCGCAAGCGATCACCAACAGGAGAGGGCCGATCCATGCGGAGGCCGATCTTGCCCAAAAAGCCGGTCTTCAAGGCCCTTGGCCTTGCCGCGGGGCTCGCGCTCGCGATGCTTTCCTATCCGGCATGCGCGGCACCGGGCAGCAGCGGCGACACGGTGAAGAGCCTCTACGATGCGCTGCTCAGCATAATGAAAAATGGCCGTGCGCTCGGCCCGAGCGGCCGCTATACGCAGCTCGAACCGGTCATTCGCAGGAGTTTCGATATCCCGGCAATGGCGCGGTTGTCGGTCGGC
>JAFMSA010000595.1 GCA_017353855.1 Alphaproteobacteria bacterium | reverse complement strand
CTGTGCAAATCCGATACCTGCGGCTGCCAGCGGCGACGGGGGGAGCAGTAATGAAAGCTGCTCGCCCGATAGGTGCCCGTGGCGCAGTACGAATCGTCTCGCCGGGTGCAGCGGGCTCGCGCGCCGGAGCGGGAGCGCCGCGAGGCGACATCGCAGGGAATTTTCCTGTCCTCGAGATGACGTGCAAAGGCGGGCTCGATCCATGATGGGGCGCCCGCGCAATCGCGCAACTCGCCGATGAGGCCGCACTGTCCGAATCTATGGCCGCACCCGCCCGTTCGACAATTTGAGCATGGGGCCCCACCGATGTCTGCGTCATCTGCACGGCTCCGGCCGGGCTCGATTCGGAGGCGCTTGATCTCGCCAATGAAATCGAATGTATCGGAATCAGCCATTATAGCGTGCCCGCCCGAGGATGATCTCGTCCGGAGAGGCTGTGTGGCTGCATATGTCCGAGGCAGGCGATCGACGGCCGTCGTCGCTCTCCATCCGCCAAGTCGCGAAATGATCATCGCTGGCGAATCCTTACGGACCTTGTGACAGGCGGCGTACCTCCACTCTCGCCAATGTTGCCGGGCAACACCTCAAGAGGCTCACTTCCTCGCCGTCCCAGGGTTTGTCTACTGCCTGTCCTTTGAGGCGTCCGAACTGATTGGGCATTCGGTCGTCGGTCTTTACATTTCCCCGTCGACGGCGTCTCAACCTGGCTTCCGACTTAGGCCGGTGAGCGCAGGCTTTCGAGTTACCGAAAGCCCCCTGATTTATCCATGGGGTTGCTTACGACGCCGGTCTGACCGGCAGACCACGGCCGCAGGACCATGTCTTTATTCACCATAACGACAAAGCGGTAGCCGGGGCTGACCTCCAGAGTGTTCGGGATCGCGAGACCAGCGCGAGCGTACTCGTGGCCGAGCTGGGCAAACTGCTGCCCGAGCGCAGCGGCGGCGATCTGCTGGCTATTGTAATTCTGCCCATTCACGGCCTGCGGTTGGCTCAGCTGAACCCCGGCGGTGGCGATGCTGAGCAGGACGGCATTGCCGAGCTTGGCCCCCAAATGAGTGTCCACCCGATCGTGGAACCCCGGATAGCCGCCCTCATCCGCACCCGGCATCGATCCCAGGTCGATCGAGCTGGCGTCCGGGTAGATAATGCGGTTCCAGATCACGACGACGCGGGTTTGTCCTTGCGAGATGGTGTTGTCGTAAGCGCCGATGAGCTTCGCTCCCTGCGGGATCAGCAGATAGCGCCCGGTTGCGGTGTCGTAGACATTTTCGGCCACCTGGCCGACGATCATGCCGGGTACGTCGCTGTTGATGCCGCCGATCATCACGGCGGGGATGAACGTACCGGCCTTCACCTCGTAAGGTGAGATCGGATCTCGCCGGCGGGCCTGCAGGTAATCGCCATTTCCGGTTGCACCCGGCTGCGACAGAAAGGCTCGCTTCTCGCGCTGTCCCGCCCCGTCGATCTGCGCCGGCGGATAGATCGGGAAACCCGCGAGGGCGGCACCGCTGACGTCAGGAACCTCAGCCGCCGTTCCACCGGTGTCTGGCGCGGCTCCGGTTGCAGCGGAGAATCGTTGCGGGGGCTCGGCAGCTGCTGGGGGCGCCGCAGCACCTCCGGCGGGAGCGGAAATGACTGATTGATCGCGATTGCTGGCCGACGTATCGGCCGTCATTGCCGATTGTGCGGCGGTCAGCCGGTGCTTCTGCAGCTGGGCCAGCTGCGCATAGTAATTCTGCCAAGCCTCTCGACGGGCTTTCGTCGCGGCATCGTTCTTCTGCGATTGGCTGCCATCTGCCCGGTCGGACGGCGTTGCCGCTGCCTGCGGTTCCCGCTCTGGTGAAGCGGGTGGTGGCGACGCGGGTCGAGAGCCTGCCGAACGCGCCTCGCCATCCGCAGGCGCACTGTTCAGGATAGCAGCGGCGGACGCGGGCTCGGCCTTGTGCTCGGCATCCTGCCGGGCATTTGCGGCTGCCTTCAATAGGCGCTGCTGGTACGTATAGCCAATCGCCCCCGCGACGGCGCACGCCACGAGAAAAGCGATGACCAGCGGTATGCGATTGAGCCGCCGGACGCCGGGACCTCGCCGTGGCGGCGGAGCCAGCATCGCCGGCGAGCGTTCCGGGCCGTCTGGTGGCGTGGTCCATAAACGGATCACCGATCGGCCTCGGCGTCCTGCCGAACCATCAAGGGCCCAGCCGCCTGCAAGCCGCTTTGACCGCTTCGGACGAAGAAGCGGGAGGCTTCGGTATGATCGTCAATCGACACGCGGACGAGGTCGCCGCCGTCGAGGGGTGTTACCCAATAGCGCACATGATGCGCGGCGGGCGCAGCGGCTTGCTCGTTATCCGCGACAGCGAACCCCCGATGGCGCAAAGCCGTGGTAAAGGTCGGTGTAAGGGCATTGCTCGACTGATCGGCGGGTATCGGATCCAGTGCGATCGAGCCGGTGCCAGCCGGGATCTGCGTGGAGACGAACTCGACCATGTCGGTAGCCAGGATCTGCGCGTCGCCCGATGCCGACAGCTCGCCCACATACGAGGCGTCCGGTCCGCTAGCGCAAGCGGCGAGCGATGCGAGAGCGAGTAAGGCGAGGGCGTAGTGCCCGCTCCTCATCGCCCACCACCCTCACGCGTGATGATGACGCGGCTCTGATCGTCGCCGACACCGGATACGAGTTCGGCCCGATCGAGCACCCGATCGACGACATAACGGGTGCCCAACATCCGATAGTTCACGACCTGCTGGTTCCCGCTCGAAAACCAGCCGCCGCTGTTATCCAGCGCCACGAGGGTCGGAGCTGACGTGAAACTGATCGAGCGGGGGAACTCGATATAGGTCTTGGCGCCATCCGTGTAGACCCGTAGCGGTTTCCACGTGGGACTGTCGCCGCTGACCTGGAAACCGAAATCCAGGTTCGCTACGTTCTCGCCGGTCGGTAGCGTGTTCGCGGCCGCGCCGAACGCGACGGTCTGCCGGTAGGCCGACCACTGGTTTTGCATGTCATCGGGGTAGTTGAACGCCACGAGCGGCATCCAGTCCCGCCGCGTTGACACAAGCTTGATCGCGTAGGTCCGCCGGTTTGTCGCGACATTGAGGCTTGAGACGAGGCCTGCGTCGACCGGCTTGATGATCAGATGCACGGTCTGCTCGCTTCCCCCGCCGCTGATCGAGGGTGAGATCTTCCAGCGCACACTGTCGCCCACCTGCACATCGTGCACGACTTCGCCAGGCTGCAGCGCCAAATTGCAAATTTGTAAAGGTGCGCACACGATTGTCGGCAGCGTCGCGCCGAACAGATATCGCACCACGCCGTCTTCGCCGCGTTGCGGCATCTCGCTCCGGTTGCGCCAGTTACGCGACAAGCTCACGGCCTGCCGTGCCTTCGCGTCCAACGGCGCCGAAGGCGAGATCAGCTGGACCGGCGGGGGCATCTCCGCCGAACTTGG
>JAFMSA010000594.1 GCA_017353855.1 Alphaproteobacteria bacterium | reverse complement strand
GAAACCGCTTCGGGGCAAACAGAGGAGACGATGTCTAAGTTCGAGAGGATCAAGGGTAGCCGGCGCACTGTGCTCGCCGCCGGTGGCGGTCTGCTCGCCGCCGCGGCGCTGCCGCGCTTTACCTTCGCCGCGGAGAAGCCGCCGATCGGCACCTGGCCGGCCTGTGCGCAGGGCGACTCGGTCACGATCGGCGCCGCGGTGCCACGCACCGGCACTTATGCCGCGCAGGGCGAGGACGAACTCAAAGGGATGCAGCTCGCGGTCGAGCACATCAACAGCGGCGACCCCCTCATCAAGCAGATTTCGCCGAAAACCACGAAGGGCGTGCTCGGCAAGCAGGTCAGGCTCGTGGTCGCAGATTCCGAGGCGAAGCCGAACACCGCGGTGCAGGAGCAGTCCCGCTTCATCAGCGAGAACAAGATCGTCGCAATGACCGGCTCGACCTCGAGCGCCGTGGCGGTGGCCCTCAACAAATTGGCTCAGCGCGAACACGTACTCTACCTGGTCGCCATCTCCGGCTCCAACGACACCACCGGCAAGGATTGCGTGCGCTACAGCTTTCGGCAGTGCTTTTACGGTCAGACGGCAGCGGCCGCGATAGGCCCGGTGATGCTGAAGAATTTTGGCAAGAACAAGAAGGCGGCTTACCTGACGCCCGACTACACCTATGGCCACACCGTCCAGAAGTCGATGGAAGACTACCTGAACAAGTACGGCGGCTGGAGCACGGTCACCAATCAGGTCGCGCCGCTTGGTGCGCCGGATTACAGCTCCTATCTGCTCAATGTCGCGAATTCCGGGGCCGATTATCTGCTGAATATCAATTGGGGCCATGATGCCGTGCTGTCGATTCAGCAGGCAAAACAGTTCGGCATCCTGGACAGGATGAAACTCGTGGTCCCGTACCAGACGCCGTTTCTGGCGAAGGAGGTCGGGGCCGACATCATGCAGGGCGTGCTCGCCGCCACCGATTTCTGGTGGACGCTCGAAGACAAGTACCCGCTCGCCAAGACGTTTGTCGAGGCATTCGACAAGAAATACCGCTACAAGCCGGAATGGGGCGCCAACAACGCCTATATGCAGTTCGCAATGTGGGCCCGCATCTGCGAGGAGGCCGGAAGCTTTTATCCGCCGGACGTGATCAAGGCATACGAGAAAGGAGAAACCATTCCCTCAACAGTGGGCGACGTGCATTTCCGGGCCGAGGATCACCAACTGGTCCGTCCCGTCATTATCGTGCAGGGCAAAAAGCCCGGCGATATGCGCAACAAGGAAGATTTCTGGGAGGTTCTCGAGGTAGTGCCTGGCGCGAGTCTGATGCAGAAACCCGACGCGTTCGGCTGCCGTCTCGGCGAATACACGTAAGTACAGCGCGAGTGGCGCTACGGACCCCGCCGCCCGCGGTTGTAGGGCGCGGGTGCCGGCCTGACGGCCGAACATGATAACCTGGCCGAACTTCCTGTCACAGTTCTTCAACGGGTTGGCCGCCGGCGCATTGCTGGCGCTGATCAGTTCGGGGCTGACCATCATCTACGGGACTTTGGGCGTATTGAACCTGGCACACGGCGCCATGTTCATGCTCGGCGGGTATGCCGGTTACGTGGCACTGCAGGCGACCGGTTCCTTTCTTGTCGCGATCGCTGTCGGCGCGCTGTTCCTGGTACTCGTCGGGATCGTTCTCGAAGTCCTGGTGGTCCGGCACTTTTACGATCGGCCGCCGGAAGACCAGCTGCTGGTGACCTTTGGAATCGGCATTGTCATCGTCGAATTGGTGCGTTTCGGCTTCGGCAGCCTGTCGCGAGCGGTCCCGCCGCCCTCCTGGGCGACCGGCATCACGCCAATGGGTTTTCTGATTTATCCGACCTACCGGATTGTCGTCGCAGGGATCGCCGCAGTCGCGCTCGGGGTCATCTACCTCGCCCTCTACCGGACCCGGCTCGGCATGATCGTGCGCGCCGGGATCGAGGATTCCGACATGGTCGGCATGCTCGGCATAAACGTTTACCGCGTATTCATGATCGTATTCGGAATCGGCGCGATGGCTGCGGGATTTGCCGGCATTGTCAATGCGCCGGTAGTGTCGCTGACGCCAGACATCGGCGAGTCGATCCTGGTGCAGACGTTTGTCGTCGTCGTGATCGGCGGCGTCGGCTCCTTCCCCGGGGCGATCCTCGGCGGGCTGATCGCCGGCGAGATCCTCAGCCTTACCTCAATGGTCGACCCGGCCTACTCCGGGGTCATGCTGTTCGCGGCGATGACGCTGGTTCTGCTGCTGCGGCCTCAGGGTCTGCTCGGCTCGTTCGGGCGCGAGTAGCGCCTCGATGTCGGGCCGTCACCCCGTTCCGGTCGAGTTCCTGACAGGCGCCGCCCTGATCCTTGCGCCCTTTGTTCTGCCCCACTTGGGCTTCGCGCCGAACACGGTTAACCAGATCCTGATCTGGGGCCTGTTCGGGATTGGTTTCGACATCCTGTTCGGCTTCACCGGCCTGTTGTCGTTCGGGCAAGCGGCCTTCTACGGCACCGGAGGAATGGTCGCTGCCTACCTCCTGACCAGCAACCTGATGTCGAACGTGCTTGGGGCCCTGGTCGTCGGAACGCTCGCTGCGGTGGTGGCGGGAGCGGCGGTCGGCGCGATCGCGCTGCGCCGCACCGGCATCTATTTCGCGATGATCACCGTCGCGATCGCCGAGATGTTCTACTTCATCGAGTTTTCTCCGCTGGCAAAGTGGACTGGCGGCGAGAACGGCCTGCCCGGCGTACCAACTCCCAGCTTCGCGCTGTTCGGCTTCTCCTACCGGGTCGGCACCGGCTGGTCGATGTACGGTTTTCTGGCTGTCTGCTATTTCATCAGCCTCGTTATCGGGCTGCGTATCGTGCGCTCCCCGGTAGGCGCAATCTTAAGCGCGATCCGCGATAATCCGGTGCGCGCCCGCGCTGTCGGCCATGCGGTTGGACTCTACAAGCTGACCGCCTTCGTAATCGCCGCCGGATACGCCGGTTTTGCCGGCGGCCTGCTCGGTGTGTTGCAGGGCTTCATGCCGCCCGATGCGTTCATGTTCGACACCTCCGGCCAGCTGGTTATGCAAACCGCGATCGGCGGGGTCGGCACCCTCTTAGGGCCGCTCGTCGGTGCCACGGTTTGGCTGTATCTGCGTGATTTTCTGCAGGGTGCGCTGGGCCTCGGCGCCACCTGGAAATTGGTATTGGGGATCGTTTTCGTACTGCTGGTGTGCTTCCTGCGCCGTGGCCTGATCGGCGGGCTGCGCGATCTCTGGCGGCATTTCGCCGCGCGCCGCGAGACTGAGGCGTCGGAAGCAGCCGCTCCGCCTGCCGAGCCACCGAGCCTCACGAGCATTGGACCGTTGCGCCGGCGCCAGGAGACGCCATTCACCGGCCCAGTCCTGCAAGCACGCGGACTCACGAAATCCTTTGGGGGAGTGGTCGCCAACAGAAACATCGACTTCACGGT
>JAFMSA010000593.1 GCA_017353855.1 Alphaproteobacteria bacterium | reverse complement strand
AGACTGTCGGAAACCAATCATCTGATTTTCTCGTTATAGCACCAGGGAATGCGAGTTCCAGAGGTCGCGCCGTGAAACGCATTGCGCTCGCAGGGCTTACCGGGTTGATGCTTGGGACAGTCCTCATGTCGTCACCGGCAGAAGCCCGGTGCACGTGGAACGGGTTTTCGTGGCGGTGCTGGCATCCGCACGCCTGGCATTTGCGAGGCAATCCAGGCTTGTGGTGGCGGGGCCATCCGCACGTCTCGGCGTGGCGCCATCCGAACAGCTGGGCGGGCGGTCCGGGCGTTTGGCGGCGCCGGGTAGATATCGATCGCTCTATTTCAAAAGGGCATTGAAGCGCAAACTCACGCGCGCCCATCGCACTCTCTTCGACGGTCTCCCGCTGGCGCTGAGAGCGTTTAACAACCAGGACTTCCGTTCTACCCTGGTCGGTCGCGCGAAGATGGCGCGCCGGTAGGCGACGGCTCTCTCGGTGGCGCCGTTAACCGGCATTCAGGGTCTCCTTGACAGGCACGCGCACCTGCCGGAATGATTAATTTGGTAAGCATCTGAGCTCACCACCAAGAGGCACCGGCTCGCCGTCGCCTCCAACACGAGGGGTGGTCAGCGGCGCCTGCCGCCGCCAAAGTGGCGTGTCGGGGCCGAGGCTAGCGGGAGCATTGCGGCGCGCCGATCGAGGCGGCGCGTTCGACCCGGCGCTACTGCTCTGACCTTTTGCCGGGTCAGGGCGGGCCGGGCCGCCGAAGCTAAGCCTGTTTGAAAGAGTCTCCCATCATGCGAGGTCCGGGACTAGAACCGGCGCAACAGATCGCCGAAATGCGCTCCCGCTGACGGCACATGGGCTCTTGGCGTTACATCGAGCCCGGACACGGCTGCATACCGCGCCTCTCGTGGCGTGTAGCCGAACTCTCTTTTGAAGGCTCTGCGGAAGCTGGAGACGTCCGCAAAACAGAAGTCTTCGGCAATCGCTGTGACGGTCTGAGTGGACGCCGGGTCGGCGAGAATGGCACTCGCCTCGAGCAGTCGCTGGCGCTGGATGTATCGGGCGATGCCTCCTGTGTCCTGGAATAGCCGGTAGAGATTAGAGCGGGACATTCCGACCATCCGGCCGATATTCCCCGGCTCCAAGGCCGGTGACCGCAAATGCTGTTGGACGACCTGTCGCACACGCTCCTTGCGACCGAGGTCGATGAGCGGCCTGGCGATGGCTGTCCGATCAGCCGACGGGGCAACAGCGGCGACGGCCATCACCCCGACGGTCTTTCCAAGGCCGGCGAAATCGGCTTCCGTGATGTCCTGCGACCGACGCCACAACGCGATCATATAGTCGCCGAGAAGACGACCGAGGGGCGTGTCCAGTGGCGATCCACACGCGGCATCGATCAGAGGCGCACTATCACGAAATAAATCACGCGGTAAGAAAATCTTCATCCAGACGCCGTGGATAGGGCGTTCAATCGAATGTTCTTGCCCCATCGACCACAGGAAAGGCACACCTGCGGCTACTTCGGCCTCGGTTTTCCCCACCTTGGTCAGATACCCGTCCCGCGCGCAATAGGCGATGCCCCAATGATCGACGGGATCGCGTCGGATGTGGTTCTTGGTGCGTATAAGGCGCGCACGCGGCGGACCGATCGTTTGGCTCATTGTCAAGCTGCCGAACTTCCACGCACGAGTTTCGCAGGGGAACCGGTCGGCCGTAGGATTTGCCGGGATCACATCAAGGACGGGAGAGTACCATTCCCGCCAACCTTCAAGATCACACCTCATTATCGTGAGGCTTCCTCGGCTATCGTGCATTTCGGCAACCGCTTCAATCCAACTCACTGTGGCATCGTGATTTTTTGGTTAATTTTTTGCAACTATCTGCGACGGGTGAACACAAATTTACCTCATAGCCCCGTGGTTTATGGGGCGTCCCGACGATTTGGGACGCTCGGGCTTTTTTTTGGGATTTTATGACTGCGCGCCGGATCGGCGGTCGAACATCGCGGGCAAATCCTGCCAACCTCGCCAGCCGGCACGCTGGACGCCACTGACGCGCTGATGCCCGATCGGTCCCCTCGGAGCGTTTCGCGCGTCCTGGGGTTCTCCGCGGGTTTGTGTGGCCGCACCCCGTTGGCGACGAAATCGCTGTTGCGGCTGCGGCACTGCGAGCATCGAAGCCGTGTCGCGCACTCTCGGACCGGTGTGGCGGCACCGTGATCCCGCGCCTGCTGGGCGGGGTCGGGCTCGACCCGGTGCCGGCTCTCGGCACCGGACGTGCTGCCGGCGGGCGTTGCGGATGGGGCCTGAGCATGGCGCGGATCTCGCGCAGCGCGGTGATGCGCGGCGGTTTCTTCCTTCCCGGGCTCTTCTGACGGGGTTTCCGGTTTCCGCGGCGGCTTGGGCGGGTCATGCAGCGGATCCGACGGTGTGTGGGGCGGCTGATACGGCCCCGGCGGCTCCGGTCGTCGGTGGATGTTGCTGCGCGCGGTGGTCCGCCATCGCTTTCTTCATCAGGGTAGGAGATCGGTCACAAACTCACGGCGCATCCGCTTCCGAATGTGTCAATGACGCTGTTGAGCGCGACGACCAGGCGCTTGGCCTTACTCGTCGGTTCAGGTGCAGGTCTATCGTTCCGCGAGCGGTGCCGTGGAACGAGATGGTTCTGCCGAGTGTAATGGCAAAAGTTGATGCCAACCTGGGATTGTCGATAATCTTGTCACTACGATGTTCGTTCGGTTCCGCCCGTCCTCCCTCCGGCTGCGGCTTAGCCCCGTCGAGACCCACCGCGAAGGCGGCAAGGTGCGTCATGAACACGTCGCGAGCCTCGGTGCGGTTTTGACAAACCCGACCGTGGGCGACCGGGTCGAATTCTGGACCCGCCTGTATCAGCGGCTCGGGCGGCTCGCGAACCGGCTCGACAACGAATTGCAGGCAAAGGTCCTGGCCTCCGTACATGCGCGCATTCCGATGCCCACGGTGGAAGAGGCGCTGCAGCTCGAACAGGCCCGGGAGCACGAGACTGCTTGGCGGCTCAGCCATGTTCATGCCGAGGGAATCGTCGAGACAAACCGCGCGCTGCGCGACGGCGCCGGCAAGAGGGTCGCCGAAGGAGAGCCGCTGCTCGCCATTGCGGCCAAGGAGCTCAAAGCCGCCAAGGATCGGCGCAAACGTATCGAGCGGGGCGAAAGCGTGCCGTTCCCGGGGCAGCCGCCAGCACACGCCCGATACGCCATGACGCTTGCGCAGCTCACCCCGGAGCAGTTCGAGCGGTTTCTCAAGTTCGGACGGCGGCCGAGCGAGCGAGGCTTCCTGCGGGCTGAAGCAAAACGCCACCAGACGCTATGACCGACCGCCTGACCCTGACCCGCGCCTTCGAGGGCGCAGACATCCAGAGCGAGGCCGCTGCATGAATTGGGAGCTCACCTTCTTTCGCACCACCGAGGGCCGCCGCGGAGGCAGCTGCTGGGGCCATTGGGGGATCTGGCACCG
>JAFMSA010000592.1 GCA_017353855.1 Alphaproteobacteria bacterium | reverse complement strand
ATCCTCCGCGCGCTCGCGACGGTCGCCGTCCTGCCAATCTGGAGGCTCGCATCGGCGACCTGACCGCTCGGGGCGAGGTATGCGGCGGCTTGGCGCCGGGCGTGGCGGACGTCGCCGACAATGGCGATGATAGCGGGGACCGCAGCTGCCGCCGCCGCGGTACCGGATTTGGCAGGAACGGTTTGTCGGCGTCCTATTTATTGCTGGCGTCGGAGCCGCGGCGGCTGCAGGCCCACCGGCTGCACCGGGTGAGAGTATGTTTCTGCCCTACGTAGCGGGGAGGCAGTGATGACTGATGGCGGCGTGCTGCTGGTCTATCGAGACCGGATCGCCCCCCGCTCGGAGGCTCACTTCCTGCGTCGGCAATATGTCGGATTTCGGCGTCTGGCGCCGGTCTGGATTGGTTGTCGGACGGATGCCGGCTTGTGTGACCTCGGGGTGGAGCCGATGCTGCTTGGACGGCGCGGCTTGCCGGGCGCGTTGGACCGGTTGTTGTTCAAACAATTCGGCCGCGTTCCCCGTCAGCCGGATCTCGCAGCATTGCAACCGCGGCTGATCCACGCCCATTTCGGCAGAGGCGGCGCGCTTGCGCTGCCGATCGCTCGTGCCCTGAGGGTGCCGCTGGTGGTCACTTTCCACGGAGGCGACGCGACAAAGGACAAGCACTACCGGAAACAACTGGTGCCGACAATCTTCCAACGGCGCTGCTCAGCTTTGCAGGAGGAGGCGGCACTGATCATCTGTGCCGCGGAATATATCCGCAAGGCGCTGATCAGCAGAGGTTTCCCGGCGGCGAAGCTGAAAGTGATCTGTTACGGCACCGAACCCGAGCCGGGCAGATACTCTGAGCCGCCGGCGGAACGCCCCTATCTTCTCTTCGTCGGCCGTTTCGTCGAAAAGAAGGGCATCAGCTATCTCCTCGACGCGATGCGAGCGCTGGAGCGCGAGGGTGTAGCGGTCGATTTGGTCGTGATCGGCGACGGACCGATGGCCGAGGTCCTGAGGCGACAGTCCAGCGAGCTGAGTGGCGTTCGATTTCTAGGATGGCTGCCGAATCAGGAGGTGCGGCGCCTGATGCGTGGTGCGCTCGCGGTCTGTGTGCCGAGTGTGGCGGCGCGAGCCGGTGATTCGGAGGGGCTGCCGAATGTGGTGATCGAGGCCATGGCGGCCGCGGTGCCGGTGATCGGCTCGGACCATGGCGGGATCGGGGAGGCTGTGCAGCATGACCGGACGGGGTTCTTAGTGCCGCCCGCGGATCCGTCGGCGATAGCCACAGCCGTGCAGCGGCTTCTCACCGATCCGGCGCTGCGGCGCCGGATGGGTCTCGCCGGACAAGTTGCAGCAGTCGACCGTTTCAATGCCGTTGCCCAGTCGCGCTTTCTGGAAGACACCTTGCTCGCGATCAGCCACCGTCGGGCCGCATGACGCCGACAAAACTGGGGGCGCGGCCTGCATCGCTTGATGCCCGGGATTTTCCGGTCGGGACGCCGCTCCATGCATTCTTCAGATGGAACGAGGCGCGCTGGAGAAAGGACCCTCGCTACACGATCGCCCGGGACCTGTACCATCTGTACCGCCGGTTCGACGCCCACGGCGTCTGCGTCTCGCATCTCGCGATTCGTCCCGTTGTGCGCTGGCGGTTTGGGTCGCGGATGCTCGTTTCGCCTTGCGGCCTGGCGAGAGCCATGGGCGTGCCGCCGGACTTCTCCGGGGAGCTGGCCGCCGGACCGGCGCAGCGGGTTGTCGAGAGCCTTCTGGCCAGCATCGGTGCAATCGATCCTGAGAAGCATGCAGCGGTTTTCAAGGCGTTCGAAGAATTGTCGAGGGTCGTCGATCTCGCCGCTCTGGCGGCGCGCCGGCCGCGCCGGAGGACCCCTCCGCTGCTGCCGGCCCGGCGCAAGATCCTCGTTATCAAGCTGAGTGCGCTCGGAGACTTTGTCCAGGCGCTCGGCCCGGCCGCCGCTATTCGCCGGCAGCATATCGATGACGAGATCACGCTGCTAACCACCCGCCCCTTCGCCGAACTCGCGCAGCAGAGCGGCTTCTTTGACGAAATCATGATCGATCGCCGGCCGAAGCCGTTCGACGTCGCCGGCTGGTTTGCGCTTCGCCGTCTCCTGCGCGGCGGCGGCTTCGACCGGGTCTATGATCTTCAGACATCGGATCGTTCGAGCCTTTATGCGTGGCTGTTCCTCCCCGACCGTCGGCCGCAATGGTCCGGGATCGCTTGGAATTGCTCGCATCCGCACGCCAACCTGGGGCGCTATCCTCAACACACGATCGAAAAGCAAGCCGAACAGTTGCTGATGGCCGGAATCTACCCGACACCCTTACCTGCCTGTCCGGCTTCCTCCCGGCGTCTGCCGGCCGGATTGAAGCGGCGCACGTTTTTTCTGCTGATACCCGGCTCGTCACCACGCCATCCGGTCAAGCGGTGGCCGGCGAAGAATTATGGCGAGTTGGCGCGGCGTGTACTCGCGGCAACCGGCCTTGTCCCGGTCATCATCGGCGCACGCGGCGAGGAGCCGCTCGCTGCCGACATCCGTGCAGCGTGCCCGGCTGCGATCGATCTGGTCGGTCGGACCGAGCTCACCAGACTGGCGGATCTCGCTGTCGCGGCTGCTTTCACGATCGGGAACGATACCGGCGCCACGCATATCGCGGCGGCCGGAGGTCATCCCGTAATCGTGCTTTTTTCAGATGCTTCCGTGCCGAGCCGGTGCGCGCCACGGGGAAGCGAGATTCATGTCCTGACCAGCGCCCGACTGAACGAGCTTCCGGTCGACCGCGTATTTGCGTCCGTAATGCAGACGAGGCGGCCCCTCGACCACTCTCGAGCACTCGGCGCACCTGCGGTCAAAATCAGCACCTCGGCTTGATTACCCAATACCTCCCCCAGCCCGCGGATCTGGTCGGGCTCGTCGTGACCTGGTGCGTGGCTGTCGTCCTGATGCTGGCGGGCGCGGTTTTCGTGGGACGGCGCATGCCGCCGGAAGTGCAGATCGGCGCCGGATGGGGTGTGCTCTGCCTTCTGCTCACGACGTGGGGCGTGCTGGTCCCGGTAAGCTTGGCAGTGCCGGCGGCGGGCTTTGCCTTGATGGCGTTTTGCGTGTTGGCTCTTCCGGGCCGACGGCCGAGCACGGATACGTGGAAGACCCTTGCGCGCGTCGTGCCGGTGTCGTTGCCGTTTTGGCTCGTCATGGCGCCAATCCAACCGTCTCAGCCGGACACCTGGCTCAACCTGTTGCCGAATGCGTTCTACCTGCTCGACTGGGGTCGACTGCCGACCGCCGCGTTGCCGCCCAGCTACTCCTATCTGCCGGCGGCACCCTACAACACGCAATTCCTGAGCTATATCGGTGGTCTTCTGTGGCCGAATTATCCGGCGGCGGGCATGTCGCTGATCAATGTGATGCTGCTGCTGACGATCGCCCTCCTGCTCGCCCGCGTGATCGCGCTGCCGCAACCCACGGCTGGTGCGGTCCC
>JAFMSA010000591.1 GCA_017353855.1 Alphaproteobacteria bacterium | reverse complement strand
GCTACCGGCGGCGTATCGGTCAACGGCCAGCCCGTGCGATTGACCTTGAAGGAGTATTGCATTCTTGAGCTGCTGAGCTTGCGCAAGGGCACCGTTCTGAAAAAGGCGGTGTTTCTCGACCACCTATACGGGGAGACAAACAAGCCGAGCGCCAAGATTATTGACGCGTATATTTCCACGTTGCGCAGCAAGCTTGCCCGCGCGACTGGCGGCAGCCACTACATCGAGACCGTGCGGGGTCACGGGTATATGCTGCGCGAGCCGGTTTTGACGATCAAGCGGCGGCGGTCAGGTAACACCGCGTCGCCTGATCGATTCGCTCAATAGGCGCGCTGGCGCAGCGCAGCCGTCGTCTTCAGTCCCGGCGCACTGCCGCGCATAAGCTGACAGGGCGTTTTCGCGTACCGGATTGCGATTTGCCTGCATTTGCACAATGCGCGGCGGCGACGCTCTTTTTTTGCGCCGGGCGGCGCGCGATGGGCGGGACCCCTTCCGTACGGGGATTGCCGGGGGCTCTACGTTAAGGCCAATGCTCAAGAACAATGGTTAATTCGTTTTTAACTATGAATCATCTTGCTCGAACAATACGGCTGCCTGTAGAATTGTAGTGAGTGGAGGAAACACCCGGGCGGAATTCTGCTATCGGATGATTTCCTTATTCGTCGACTTCAGCTCTATGTGTCGACCGATGGTAACTCCTGCGTCAAGTCACGCGCCACGAAGACGTGCGACGTCTCAAAGAGAGCATATCAGAATCGTTGGCAAGCCAAGGATTCTGGATCATCGGCGCCTTCGTCGCTGACGAGCACCGGAGTTCCGACCGCCTAACGGAGCGGATAGCGCTGTGCTTCACGCCAAGAAGTTTTGCGGCAGTGTGAGAATTGTCTGAGTTGCTGGCGATAGAAGGCGGTCGGCCGGTTCGGCCCCGCGGGAGCTTTCTTGTCTTTGGCGCGCCGGCGATCGGCGAAGAGGAAATCGCAGCAGTTGTCGACTCGCTGAGAAAGCGGTGGATCGGCACGGGGCCGAAAGTCGCCAAATTCGAGCGCGATTTCGCCGCCTACAAAGGGGCGCACCACGCGATCGCCGTCGGGTCCTGCACTGCAGCACTCCATCTCTCGCTTCTTTCCCTCAACCTCGAGCCGGGGGACGAGGTTGTCACTACGTCAATGACGTTCTGCTCGACGGTCAATGCCATCCTGCACGCCGGAGCAAAGCCGGTGTTGGCTGACTGTGATCGTCGCACGATGAACCTCACCGCCGAAACGATCGAGGCGCACCTCACATCGCGCACGCGCGCGATCATCGTCGTCCACATGTGCGGCCGGGTCTGCCCGATGCCGGAGATCCTCGCGCTCGCCCGCCGCCGCGGGCTTGTTGTGATCGAGGATTGCGCCCACGCAATCGAAGCCACTTGCGAGGGTATTGGCGCGGGGAGGCTGGGCGAGCTCGGCTGCTTCAGCTTTTACGCGACCAAGAACCTGACAACAGCCGAAGGCGGGATGATTCTGACCGCCAGCGCGGATACGGCCGACCGGCTGCGAAGGCTCGCGCTGCACGGCCTCAGCGCCGACGCCTATCGCCGATTTTCGGACGCCGGCTATCGCCATTATTTTATGACGCAGCCTGGCTTCAAATACAATATGACCGATATCCAGGCGGCGATCGGCATCGAGCAGCTCAGGAAAGTCGAGACACACTGGCAGCGCCGCGCGCAAATCTGGCAAGAGTACAAGGCCGCTTTTGAGGATTTGCCGTGCTATCTTCCTCCTCGGATGCCGGAAGGCAGCAGACATGGTTATCACCTGTTTACGCCGCTGCTCGATTTGGACCGGCTCTCAGTATCGCGCGACCGGATTCTCCAGGCCATGACGGCAGAGAACATCGGCGTTGGCGTCCACTACCTGCCGGTGCACGCACACCCCTATTACGCAAGCGGCTGGGATTGGAAGCGCGGCGATTTTCCGAACGCGGAGTTTATCGGTGATCGAACGATCTCACTTCCGCTCACCGGCGATCTCAGTCCCCGAGCGGTGGGCGACGTTATTACCGCGTTCCGGCGCGTGCTGACCTACTATCACCGTTAGGCGTCCGGGAATTCAGCAGCTCCGGGAATTCAGCAGCTCCGGGAATTCAGCAGCCGAGCGGTACTCGCGACGGTTCGCGCGAGGCGGGGCATTCCGCAGTCATCGGGATTCCATCCTCGGTAAGGAGGATTTGAGGCGACTGCGATCCTGGCCGCCTAGGCCAGGACCCTTCGACCGAGGTTCTCGCCGCCGTATTTCCGACGCCAGTGTCGGGTACGGTAGCCCGTAAGCTTCTCGCAGCAATCGGCGCCGTACCGCCGGCATTGGTTTGCTTAATCGGCTGCCGCGGCGACGCGATCTGCGGCTGCCAGACGGCTCGGGATGTGCAGCCAGAACAGCGAGATCACGGCGGAGACCAGGCCACACAGCGCCAGCGCGTAAAGGCCGCCGGCAAAGCTGCCGCTCAAATTCTTGGCCCAGCCGACGAGTGTCGGCCCAAAAAACCCGCCGAGATTGCCGACCGAGTTGATCCAAGCAATACCGGCAGCGGCGGCGCCGCCGGTCAAGAACATCGTGGGCATCGACCAGAAAGGCCCTTTGGTTCCATAGAACCCGATCGCAGCGATCGTGATGCCGGCGAGCGACCACCAGGTGCCAAGCGTCAGCGCGGCGATGATCAAGCCGAGCGTCGAAATGACACAAGTCGTGAATAGGCTCCACCGTCGCTCGCCAATGCGGTCCGACAACCAGCCGCAGAACACCATGCTGATCGCGCCGGCGACGTAGGGGATCATCGTTAACCAGCCGACCTGCATATTGGTGACGCCGAGCTCCTTTATGATCTGCGGCAGGAACAGCAGCATCCCGAGACTGGCCGTGACGATACCCAAATAGTTGAGCGACAGCATGATTACCTTGGGGTCGTAGAACGCCCGCAGCATGCCGACCCCGTGATGAGCCTCGATCTGACGGCGCTCATACTCCATGTGTCCGGACAACCACTCCCGCTCCTCGCGCGTGAGCCAATGCGCCTTGCTCGGCCGGTCGGTGAGGTAGAAGAACACGCCGATGCCGATAAGAATGGTCGGTATCGCCTCGACGATGTACATGCATTGCCAGCCTCTGAGGCCCCACAGCCCGTCGAGCCCCAACAGCGCCGTCGAGATCGGCGCACCGCTCGCCACCGCGATCGGCAATGCCAATGTAAAGCCGGAATTGATCCGGGCACGGTGGCGGTCGGGGAACCAATACGTGAAATACAACACGAAGCCGGGGAACAGCCCGGCTTCGGCGAGACCGAGCAGGAAGCGTATCGCCATAAAGCTGTATGGGCCGGTCGCGAAGGCGGTGGCCCCCGAAATGATCCCCCAGGTGATCATGATGCGCGCGATCCAGAGGCGGGCGCCGACTTTTTCGAGGATGATGTTGCTCGGCACTTCAAACAGGACATAGCCCCAAAAGAA
>JAFMSA010000099.1 GCA_017353855.1 Alphaproteobacteria bacterium | reverse complement strand
TGTTGCCGTAAGACAACCGGTCGGGGGTCACGTGGTTGGCGAGGCAAAGCTCGATTTCTCCGCGGCTCGCGACGTCGAAACTGGCGCCTTTGCCGCCGAGCATCGCAACGATTTCGGAGGCCGGGTTTGCTTTGACGGCATAATAGATGCGGGCAAGCGGTAAATTCCGGCGCAGCGCCGCATACGCCCCCGCGATCGTGTCGAGATCGACGACGAGGCAAGGGGTGTCGGGCGAATATTCGGCAAGAAAACGGGAAATCCTTTCGGTCACGACCCGGTTCATCCTTCGTGCGAGGCTAAGCACAATCGGTCGCATCGGGCGATAACCGAAGCCGGGCCGGGAATTTGTCTCGGGACGCAGCGTCGGTTCGGCCCCAGACGACCGAAACGGATGCCGACGCGGCCTGGTGCAGGCCGTGGCGGCTGCTTTGCGGCTTAGCTCAGACTACTTGGGTCGATGACCAGGTTACCCCGGCCGCGTTGACGCTTTGCGCGCAGGTTGGCGTCAGGGCAGGGCACCACGCCCCTCAGTCGGATAGCAACCATACCGTCCTCCCTCTCGGGACCGACCTTGCGGCCGGGCTGCCAAAAAGGACGCGTTACGTCGTTGCATAACCACGATGGGCCATAGGCACGTGCGAGTGCGTCAAGAGCCCGATAGATACGCTGATCCGCGGGCGACGCAAGTGCGAATTCGAAAAAAAGACGCTCTCATGATAACATGTCCAGCCTATCTGCCGCTCACGCTGGCCGGTTGAGCGAGCGGGATGACGCGGCCGGGATATTGCGCGGCGACCCGTTCCTGAGCCGCTTCGATAATCAGTTTCAGAAGGTCGGAGTAGCGCAGACCGGCCAATTCGGCCATCAGGTTGAGCTTGCCGTCCCAGCACCAGCCCGGATTGGGATTGACCTCGAGGAGACGGATCTCGCCGTCCGCATCGGCGCGGAAATCGAAGCGGGCGTAATCGCGGCATGCGAGCCGCTCGAACAGGATATTGGAGTAATCAATCATCATCCGACGCGCCTCTTCGTCGAGCCGCGCTTCGCGGTAGCTGATTTGTGTCCAATAGGATGAGCCGGGGACCCACTTCGCCTCATACGACAACAGCCTTGGCAGTGACGGGTCGAGGCGTGAGTAGTCGACCTCGAGCGGCGGCAGCACACGGTAACCTTGGCCCGGATTGCCGATGATACCGATCGAGTATTCGGGACCGGTCAGAAATTCCTGGATCAGGATCGGGCAACCCGGCAGTTCGGCGCGCAGTCGGCCGAGGCAGGTGATCGCTTCCTCCCAGGTGTGCACGACGGCATCCTTCGTGATTCCGACGGACGAGTCGCCGTAGTTCGGCTTGATCAGGGCCGGAAAAACCGACGGAATCGTCGCCGCCAGATCGTCGGAGTTGAAATACGTCTCCGCCGGTACGGGCACATCGATCGCCTGCGCGATCCCGCGGACCAGCGACTTGTTGTAGCAGAGGCCGAGGCAAGTGGGTCCCGCCCCGCTATAGGGGATGTCGAGCATCTCCAGCATTGCCGGCACGTGCATTTCCATGAGGGCCTCGTTGTTGAAGCCCTCGTCGCAGAAGTTCAGCGCGAAATGCGGGCGGTTGGCTCTCAGATCGGCAAACAGCGAGGCGTGATTGTCGAGAAAGCGGAAGCGGTAATCCGGTAATTCGCGCAGCGCGGTTTTGAGCCGCTCGACGGTGTCGATATCCTCCTCGTTAAAATGGCCGTTTCGCTTAACCGGATCGGGCAGATGCGGATCGCCGAGTATGACCGTGACATCCGAGAACAGAGCCGCACGGCGCGCCAGCCGATGGGCGCGGTGGGGCGCTTGGCAGGTCACGAACAGCCGGTGCGCGACCATGCCCATATCCTGGTTGCGGTGCGAGCCCGGCGCCAGTAGCGGGTGAAATCGAACATTGGCGAATCCGGCGCTCTTCAATAGCGCGTCGAGACGCTCCTTCGAATAGAGCCGCTCGGCATAGAACTGATCGGCGATAACGCCGCGCTCGGCGTGGACGACGACCTCGCGGCTGATCAGCCGATCGCCGTCGCCGGCGAGGTCGCGTTCGCGGCAGACAAAATGGTTCTGATCGACCCACTCCCACGAGCGCGCTTCGAAATGACGGCGCATCCAATCGCCGTCCATTAAATCCATGACGAGCGAGCCGCCGGAGGCGAGGGCGCGACCTACTGCTTCGAGCACGGCGAGGTCGTCTTCCGGCCGCTCGAAATAACCGAATGAATTGCCCAAAATACACACGCAATGAAATTCCGCATCCCCGAGGCGAAAGCGTCGCGCGTCACCTTCGTGGAACGAGACCGGCAGGTTGCGCTGCCTGGCCCGCTTGCGGGCAAGGCGGATCAAATAGCGTGAACGGTCGAGCCCGATGATATGCGGAAAACCGCGCCGCGCCAGTTCGAGTGCATGGCGGCCCTGCCCGCAGCACAAATCGAGGATGCGATCGTTGCGTTCCAGCCCGACGCTGCGGATCAGGAGGTCGACCTCCTCGCCGGTGTTGCGGTCGTTCTCTATCACATCGCCATCGGTCTCGAGATAGAGGGAATTGAACAGCGTGCGCCACCAGTCGGAGGGCAGGTGGCGCTCGAGGTCCGAGACCGGGCCTAATGTCCGCGCTTCGATCCGCCTCTCCTGTTCGAACCTTTCTGCACCCGGGCCGCTCGAGCCGGTGCAAAGAAGCGGAGGCTTGGCGGCAGGCCTTGCGCCGTTGGTCTTCTTACTCATCAAGCACTCAGCGCGCAGACCCCTGCCTTCAGGCATGGGACGGAAGCGCTGCCCTTGTTGTTTCGTGTCGCGTAGAAGTAGCCGTCAACGTGATGCTGCATCAGCTGGCAGTGCCGCCAACCTGTTTCCTGGATAACGCTCCCGGTCGTCTGGACGCTGAAGCGGTTGTGCGTATCGCCGCGCGTCCGATGATCACGCCGGCTTTATTACCGTCCGGCACGATCGCGCGGACGATCTCTCCGGTCTGGAACCCCCGCACGCGCCCGGCCGGCATCAGGTTGCTGCGAGGAAAGCCGTGCGCGGGTAGACGCGTGCGCCGGCAGGCTCCCCGGTCGATGCGACCGATTTGCTGGGCCGACAAATCCCGGCCGGCAAGCGCCTCGAGCGAACCGACGCACACCGTATCCGGACTGTGTGTCTTGGGGAGCCTCAATCTCGTGCGGTTCCATCTGGTACGGCCGCCACGGGACAGTTCGATCGGCAGGCCCATCTGCGCGAGACGGTTGGCCCGTCTCGACTGGCCGGTGTTCACCGCGGCGGCCGCCCCCAGAGCGCCGTGCGCCGGAATGCGGCGCAGCAGGTCCGCCTTTCTCTTCAGGCAGACGTCTACCGGCTGCGGATCCTTCTTCAGGCTGCAGGCTTCGCCGGGCAGGGTGAGGCGGGCGACCTCAGAACTCGGGCGGACAGGGTCGACCCGCAGCGGGACGCCGGCAGCCCAGCGCCAGGCACCGCTGCACTCCCACTCCTCCAGCAAGTACTCGCGAGTTTTGTATCCACACAGCTCGCTTTGCTGGTACTGCGCCCCGCTGGTCTGGGGATTGTGAGCGATTACGCAGAGGTGCAGGACTGCCCGACCGGCGTCGGTGTCGCGCACGATCGCCACACCGGTCACGTCCGCGCCAGGGTCGATCTTCAGCCGGGCCGGTTGGATGTCTCCGCCCACACCGTTCTTGAGCGGGATCGGGTGCGCAAAGCGCCGACGCACGATGGTCTTCGCGCGCTGCAGAAGAGGCCGGGACGGCCTCTCGGAGCAAGCCCTCCTATCCGGAACGAAGACGCTCAACGCCGTCTCCTGTGAGAGGTGGCGTGTGGCTCACTCCCGCCAGTGTTGGCGGGAAGGATTTCAAAGAGGCTTGTTTCGTCCCCCTCGGGATTGTCTGGTGCCTCTTTTTCGGGGGGTCCGAACTGAGTGAGTATTCGGACGTCGGTCTTCAACTTCCCAGTCAACGCGGTCTCAACTTGCCTTTCCACTTAGGCTGGTAAGAGCGGGCTTGCGGGTTACCGAAAGTCCCCGGATCTATCTATGGGGTCGGCTACCTGCACTACCTCGGTTTTCGCGCCATCAAAAAGGGCGGCTTCCCGATCAGGGAACCGCTGAGCGAGCGGATCTCTCGGTGACGCATCAAGCAGTATCGCGGCCGGCCGTCGACGGGGTCGGGAGGCGTCATGAGTCAAGGTTGAGTACAGGGAGGGCGTGGGCAAGGGTCCGTTCGGGCGAACGGCTGGAGTGACTGCATCGGCGCTCATTATTCGGCGGTGCTGCCCTGAACAAACGGCGCGTCTCGGCGAGAAGTTCGGAGCATTCGGTACCGCTTTCAAGGCGGTATCATACTTGTCGTGAAACGTTGCGTGCGGCCGCCTTGCGGCGCTGCGCCGAGCGGCGCCCGCTCGCCGAATCGCCGGGGTTCACCGTGGGGCTTGCAATTCGATCGCACCCAGCCGCGTGCCGGTGGCCAAATCGATGAAAAGCAGTTGTCGCCCCCCTTCAGGCAGCGCCAGGGCGAGGACGAGGCGATCCGTCCCGACCGTCATCGCTTCGATGCGAGCACCGCGCGGGATATCGATCGGTGGCGCGGTGAACGCGCGAGCAGCGCTCGCGGCGGGGCCACTGCGCGACACCCTGCCCGCGATTACCCCGACAAGCGCCGCGAAACCGACGACGAGCATAATGCCCATCACAACGACCAGGATCTTGAGAGCACGCATCTGTTTCGATCTACGCTACCCGTGCCTCGGGCCGGGCCGCGCAGGGGTTGGCTCGCGGTGAGGGCCTGGCCTGCGGAAGCGCGCTTTCGCCGAGTTGCCCGAACATGTTGTCGAGCATATAGAACCCGGTAGGCTCGGGAACCGGCCGCGTGCCCAATAACGTTCGACACAAGCGCGCGGGCCGGTCGCCGTTCACGTGAGGGGGTAAAACGCCGCTCCGCCGACGCGCGTCCCGACCGCACGGCTGCTGTCGGTCTGACGCGTCGAGCGATAAGGAGGGCCTGCACACCGGCAACAGCGAGGATTTCCCCGGCGATATCGGGTTAAAATGCCCGGTGGCGGAGCCACCTGAAGCGCCGGGCCTCGATTACCGAGAGTCGAGCGGATCGACGCGGCAAATCCAGAATATAATGGCCGAGAGTAGGCGGAGCGCCCCGGGTCGTCGTTTTTTCCTCGGGGCGGGCTTATATCCGACGATCTCCCGGGCCTGGCACGGCGAGCGAGCGGGCGAGAGCCCGCCCGGTCGAACCCGCCGGTGACAAGGATTGACAAAGCAGCGAAGCATGCTTTTCGGAAATGACCCGCAATCGGCGGCCACCGAATTGGGTGTCGCGATCCGGGCTGATCAAACCGACGAGGGACAGCGCCTTGATCGCGTGCTGGCGCTGCACTTGCCGGCACTGTCGCGCACACGGCTCAAGCGGCTGATCGAAGGTGGCTGTGTGAGCGAAACCGGGATCGTGCTGCGCGACCCGTCGCTGCGTGTCAGACGCGACCAGAATTTTGTCGTTGTCCTTCCCGAGGCAGAGAATGCCGCTCCTGCAGCGCAGTCGATTACACTGGATATTCGCTTTGAGGACGCGCATCTGATCGTCATTGACAAGCCGGCCGGCATGGTTGTCCATCCCGGCCCAGGCAACCCGGACGGGACGCTTGTCAACGCGTTGCTCGGGCATTGCGGTCCCGGCCTCTCCGGCATCGGCGGGGTCCGGCGGCCGGGTATCGTCCACCGTCTCGACAAGGATACGAGCGGGCTGATGGTCGTCGCGAAGACCGATGCCGCGCACCATGGGTTGTCGCATGATTTTGCCGCGCGCCAAGTTGAGCGCGCTTACACTGCCTTTGTGTGGGGCGTGCCCGCCCCGCCTGCCGGCGAGATCGCCGGCAATATCGGCCGGAGCACGGTCAACCGCAAAAAAATGGCCGTGCTGCGGGACGGGAGGGGAAAGCCAGCGGTCACGCGGTACCGTGTCGAACGGGCGTTCCAAACCTATGCGGCGATTGTTCGCTGCCGTCTGGCGACCGGTCGTACGCATCAGATCCGGGTTCATCTCGCCCATTTCGGCCATCCGCTGATCGGCGACCCGGTCTATGGCACGCGCGCCGGTCGGGCAATTGCCCGCGGGGGTCCAATCGGTGCGGGCATCGCCGCCTTCCCGCGTCAGGCGCTGCATGCGGGACTGCTCGGCTTCACGCATCCGATCGAGAAGCAGCGTCTTGAGTTCGAGAGCGCCATTCCGGCGGATCTGCGGGAGCTCATGAAAAGTTTAGAGCGACTTTAAACTGGACAAAATCGCACTGTTTTAGTAGGGTATGCACGTCGCAGGGAGCGCGCATGCGGGATCACGATCCTTCCTCGAGCGTTCACTTATAACCGACTTAAAAAACGGAGCACCTATCGTCGATGGCAACCCTTTCGGTACCTTCCATCTCCTCGGAAGGAAACCTGACGCGGTATCTGCAGGAGATCCGCAGATTTCCGATGCTCGAGCCGGGGCAGGAATACATGCTCGCCAAGCGTTGGAAAGAGCATGAGGATCCCGAGGCCGCGCATAAGCTGGTAACCAGCCATCTGCGCCTCGTCGCGAAGATTGCGATGGGCTATCGCGGCTATGGCTTGCCGCTCTCCGAGCTGATCTCCGAGGGCAATGTCGGCATGATGCAGGCAGTCAAGCGTTTCGATCCCGATCGCGGCTTTCGCCTCGCGACCTATGCAATGTGGTGGATTCGTGCGGCTATTCAGGAGTACATCCTGCACTCTTGGTCGCTCGTGAAGATGGGCACCACGGCAGCGCAGAAGAAATTGTTCTTTAATCTTCGCAAATTGAAGGGTCAGCTGCAGGCGATGGAGGAAGGCGACCTCTCGCCCGAGAACCTGAAAAAGATCGCGACCGAGCTTGACGTGCCGGAGGCCGACGTGGTCAGCATGAACCGCCGGCTGGCGAGCCCCGATCACTCGCTCAATGCGCCGCTCAGGACCGACAGCGAAGGCGAGTGGCAGGACTGGCTCGTCGACGAGAGCGACAGCCAGGAGACCCGCCTCGGCGAGCGGCAGGAACTCGGGCTGCGCCGCGACCTTCTCGAAAAGGCGATGACGCATCTCAACGACCGCGAACGCCACATCCTCTCGGAACGGCGCCTGCGCGAAAACCCGACGACGCTCGAGGATCTTTCGCAGCACTACGGCATCTCGCGCGAGCGCGTGCGCCAGATCGAAGTGCGCGCCTTCGAGAAACTGCAAAAGGCGATCAAAGCCGCCGCGATCGAGCGCCGGCTCGTCGCGCATTAACCGGCGTCGAGAATGCCGTTCCCGCGAACGCGAAAGCCGAGAACGGACGACGGGCGGTAGCATCGGCCCGTCGCGTGGCGGCTCTCCCTTGCGGGCCGTCCCGGGGATCCGCGCGGATGGGAGGTTTCGGTCAGCTTGCGCACCGCAACCAAGCCGGTGCGCGCCGATGTTCCACGCCGGCGGTCCAGCAGCGTAAATCGCTCGAGCGGTATTGCGGGATCTGTCGGCTAAAAGTGGCAAGCCTGGTCGAGCGGTGCTCGTCGGCTTGGACCCGATCCGGGCAATGACCTGCCTCGTCAGCCCGATGGGACCCATCGGACGGCTGAACCGCCATCCTGCTCATCCGACAGCGGTGCGCTCACTTTGTGCATCCCATCCGGATGGCCCGGGCGCTCACGCACAAGCCTTGCCCGAGATCCACAGCCGCAGGGAGCGGCTCCCGACCCGCGCTTCACCAATCAGCATTTCGCCGGATGGGCGGCCGCGGCGATGATAACTCAAGATCTGGTGTCTTGTGCTCAAAAGCAGTAAATCCCTCCCCTTGGTTCAAGGCAGGTTCAAGGCAGGAACCCTGGTCGACACGCGCGATCTCACCGCCGCGTTGGATGCGGTCAGCTGCCGGGTACGCCGGTAAAAAATGATCCCGCCCAAATCACTTGCAGATTGCCAACAACTATCGGGGTTCCGCCTATCTCGATGGAAAAAAACTTCCCCGGCACAGTTCCGCCAATTGTCGTAGGAGCGTGAGGTGGGTCTGCTTCTCAATTAATTCCCGCTTCGGCGGATTTTTCCCAGGTTCAGAACGTAATTCCCGCTTCGGCGGATTTTTCCCAGGTTCAGAACGACTTCGGAAATTTTGCGGCGTGAGCCTGATCGGCCGCACGGGAAAATCGAGTAAATTCCTGCTGCCGGAAAATCCGTCCATTCAGCGCCCCGCGGCGGCGCTGAACAGCCGGCCGCCGCAGGTCGGCTCCGGAACGCCGGTTGTCGAGGGCAGGCTCAGCGGCAATCCGTCGAGCGAACGCACCGCGAGATAGGCGAACGCCTGCGCCTCGAGCGCGTCGCCGTCCCAGCCCACGGCTTCGACCGGCCGCACAAGGGTTGTGAGATGGCGACGCAGCGCCTGCAGCAGTGTCGGGTTGCGGCGGCCGCCGCCGGCGACGAGCCATTGCGAGGGCGGTGCCGGAAAATGGCGGACCGCGGCCGCGACGGCAGTTGCCGTCATCTCGGTCAGCGTCGCCGCACCGTCCTCGAGCGATAGCTCGACCGGCACGGCGTCCCGGAACTCGTCGCGATCGAGGGATTTGGGCGGCGGTCGGCCAAAAAACGGGAACCCGAGGAATTTCGCGACATGTGACGAAGAAACCTGCCCGGCGCAGGCGAGGACGCCATCGATATCGGCGGCGGCACCGGTATGGCGGAGCACCCAATCGTCGATCAGCGCGTTGCCGGGGCCGGTGTCGAACGCGAGCAGCGCGCCGCCCTCTGCGACCCAGGTCACGTTTGCGACACCTCCGATGTTCAGCACCGCGAGCGGTTTGCGGAGATCGGCGGCGAGCGCGGCATGGAACAGCGGGGCGAGCGGCGCCCCCTGACCCCCGGCCGCAACATCGGCGGAGCGGAAGTCGGCGACAACGTCCAGCCCGAGCCGCCGCGCCAATTGCGCGCCGTCGCCGATCTGCCAAGTGCGGCGCTCATCAGGGCGGTGCAGGATCGTGTGGCCGTGGAAACCGACCACGTCGGGCGCGGTTCCCGGGTGTCGGCGGAGAAATTCCTCGACCGCTTCGCTATGCAGACGGGTGAACTCGCCTTCGACCTCGGCAACCGGGTCGGCACCGCCGAGCACCGACCGCAGCCGCTCGCGAAACTCAGACGGGTAGGCAATCGTCAGCGCCGGACCGGGGATCACCCTCCGGCGCCCATCGGTCTCGACGAGCGCGACATCGATCCCGTCGAGCGAGGTACCGCTCATCAACCCGATCGCCCGCCGCAGCCGGGGCGAGTGTTGTGGCCGCTCTCGAGCGCCTATGTTAAATGACACGGCCATGTCGACATACCGTTCCCCCTTTCTTGCCGCCGCCTGCGAGCGCGGCTTTATCCACCAATGCACCGACTTCGAGGCGCTCGACGACCGGTTGCGCGCCCGGAGCGTCGTTGCCTATGTCGGTTATGACTGCACTGCGGACAGTCTGCATGTCGGCAATCTTCTGTCGATCATGCTGTTGCGCCTGTTTCAGAAATGCGGGCACAAGCCGGTCGTCCTGATGGGCGGCGGCACGACGCGGATCGGAGATCCTTCCGGCAAGGACGAGGCGCGCCGGCTGCTCGGCGACGCGGAAATCGCCCGCAACATGGCCGGGATCCGGTCGGTATTCGCGAAGTTTCTCGACTTCGGCGACGGCCCGGGCGAGGCCCTTATGGTCAACAATGCCGATTGGCTCGACGAGCTGCGCTACATCCCGTTGCTGCGCGATATCGGGCGGCACTTCTCGGTCAACCGCATGCTGACGCAGGACAGTATCCGGTTGCGGCTCGAGCGCGATCAGCCCTTGAGCTTTCTCGAATTCAATTACCCGATCCTGCAGGCCTACGATTTCGTTGAGCTGGCACGGCGTTTCGGCTGTGAAATGCAGATCGGCGGTTCCGACCAGTGGGGTAATATCGTCGCCGGTGTCGAGCTCGCACGGCGGACCGAGGGTCGGGCACTGTTCGGTCTGACGACACCGCTGATCACGACCGCCACCGGCGCGAAAATGGGCAAGACCGCACGGGGCGCGGTGTGGCTCAACGCTGAGAAATTGTCGCCCTATGAGTATTGGCAGTTCTGGCGCAACACGGAAGACGACGACGTCGGTCGGTTTCTGCGCCTCTTCACCGAGCTCGATCTCGAGGCAATCGAGCAGCTCGAGCGCGGTGACATCAACGAAGCGAAAAGGGTACTGGCGAGCGAGGCGGCGGCGCTGTGCCACGGC
>JAFMSA010000590.1 GCA_017353855.1 Alphaproteobacteria bacterium | reverse complement strand
AGAGGACGGTCCGCCTGCCGCGGATCGCCCTCGCGAGCACAAACTCCTTTAAGACTTGCTGTATTAGCAGACCAGGGCAGGCAATTTATCTTCCGTATCTGGTCGAAGTTCCCCGCCCGCCCGTAGACATCCGATTCACTCCCCGGACGTCGGGGCTTTGTTCTCCGGGGGGCCCGCTCATCTCGGGTGAGGTCCCCATTTCAGTCGGCCCAGGGGGGGTAAAGTTGCCCGCTTGCAGTCGGGTCAGCTCCGCCTGGTTCAATTGATTGGCGACAGCATCGCCCCGCATCCTCGGGAAGCGGCTGGGATGATGCGACGCCATCCTGTGGTGCCCAGACGTGCGGGCGTGCCGGTGCATTGGCGGCGTCGCGGATGTCGTCTCGTCGGTCCCCGAAGGCGGCGGGGGAACATAGTTCGATCCCGTTGCCCTTGGACCAGGCGCCGGAGCGGCTGGGGCGCCGGCCGGTGCGGCGGCAGCCGGCGGCGGACTCGGGTTGTGCGGTTCCAGACCTGGCCCGCCCGGGTATGGACCCCTAACGCCGACCGGGTTACCTCCCGACGGATTGGGTTGCTGGGCTCCTACTGGCGCCGAGAACGCAAGAGCGGCAATGACTGCCGCGCCGGCCAAGAGGTGCTTCATGTGATCCTCCCTCCGTAGCAATCGAAACGCGGTTTCAACAGCTAAACGCTGTCATCGCTGCCGGGGAACCGTCGGACCGCCAGCCGCGGGTACCGAGACCGAAAACGAAAACCGTCGCCAAAGGCTGCGAGGCTCATTCCTGTCTGCCTTACCGCGATCGGTGCGAGCAATCGGTCCTGCTCCGGTTAACGCAAAAATCTGTCCGTCAGGACGATATAGTGCTTAACCAATGTTTTCAAGCGTGGCGGGCTGTTAAAGGGCCCGACATCGGCGCTCGCGGTCGCCTGCGAAAAGGTCCGCCTGCGGGGCCGGGCTTTGAGTTTCGGGTGACACCTCTCACAGTCCATCGCGCGGACAAAACACGACCGCGCCAACCAAAACGCGTTGGCGGGCAAACGGAATTGCGTTTTGTGCGGGGTCGGCAGCCGGCAGCAACCTGGGCTGAGCGTGCCGGGAGCCAATTCGGTCCCCGCCAAGCATGTCGCTGCCGAGGCGTTGGGGCGTGGCTACGCTGATGATAGGTTGTGATGGAGGCCGGTCATTGCAAAAGGGCGCGAGCGGACGCGAGGAGGCAGCCATGGGCAAAACACGCGGAACGGGTCTGCTGATGGTGTGGACCGACGTCGATTCCGAATTCGAGGCCGAGTTCAACCGTTGGTATGATGAAGACCACATCGCCAGGCTGCTGCGGGTCCCGGGGTTCCTCAGCGCCGGCCGTTACATGGCGGTGATAGGGGGGCCGAAATACCTCGCGATGTACGAACTCGAAGACCATAACGTGCTGCGCAGCACGGCTTACCTCGACACGGTCAAATATCAGCCTTCCCCGCAGCGGGCCAAGGCCGGCACCAGCCGGATCGGCCGCAATTTTCTACGCAATGCGTATCGGCAGATCTTCCCGGTGCACACCGATCCGATCGAGCAGACGGTCGATATGGCCCCTTATCTGCAGATGGGGCGGATCGACGTCCCAGCCGCGATGGAGGAGGAGTTCAACGCCTGGTACAACACCGCCTACATCCCAGGTTATCTCTCGGTGCCGGGCTGTCTCGGCGCCCGCCGGTTTGTCGCGGTTGAAGGGCAGCCGAAATATCTGACCGTTTACGAGTTCGAGCACGCCCGGGTGTCGGAAACCGAGGCGTGGCGCCGGGCCCGGGTGAGCAATCCCTGGACGTGGCGTGTACAGCCAAGTTTACGCCACGACGAGGGCTCGCCCGGGGTCTACCAGCGTATCTACCCGAAATAGGGACGGCGCGGCGGTGTTGTGTGGTGATACTGCGCCGGTGATCCCATTCTCCGCCTGCGCTTAATGCAGGGTCCGGGGCCGCCCAACGGTCGAGCACCGGCGAGGTTTCGGCTTCGGGGGCCGAGGGCAACGCCACCACGACGCGGGCCACTCCCTGATCGCGATAGCGTTTCAGTCGATCGAGGTTTTCGGGCGCACTGAAGATCGTGACCGGTATCATGGCCGGGTCGCGGCCCGTTTCTCGGGCGATCTGGCGAAATTGCGGCAGGAACTCGGTGACATCGGCATATTGAGGCCGGCTCGCATTCGGCACCCACCCGTCTGCGTACCGGACGGCCCGGGGCGCGCTGTGCGCAAAGGCGCCGCCGACAATGACCGGCGGATGCGGTTTCTGGACGGCTTGGGCCAGGTCCGCATCCTCGGGACTTTGACGATCTCGCCGCCGTATTCGGGCTCGGATTTGGTCCATCTCCTTCATCGCCTCGATCTGCTCGTCCATCTTCTTGAAGCGGGTTCTGAAAAGACGGTGCCGTGGCTTTCGATCTCGTCCTGGTTCCACCCGCCGCCGACGCCGAACACAAACCGCCCGCCCGACACCTGATCGATCGAGGCGAGCAAAATGGCGGTCTGGATCGCGTCGCGCTGGATCACGAGGCATACCCCGGTCGCAAGCTTGAGTGTCTTCGTTGCCATCGCTGCTGCTGTCAGCGTGATACGTCATAGTCCTGTTTGCCGAGCTCTCCCCCTCCGGCGGGCGGCGTCAGGCGAGAATTCGGGATATGCGAATGCTCCGGCGCCCAGACCGCCTCGAACCCGCGCGCCTCGAGCGCCTGACCCAGCTCCGCCGGGGTCATCGAGTAATCGGTGAAGAACATCGACGCGCCAAAATCCATCTGGTCCTCCCAAAACTCCTGTCCGTCGTCCGCCCGAGTCCGCCGGCCTGCTAATCGGCGGCAAGATCACCCCAGCTCGTCACGCGTGCGATGCGGATGGCGATAACCGGAAGTCCGCCGATCTGCATATTGCCGTATTGCGCGTAACGCGCCTTGAGAAGTGACTGCGCGCGATCGTGCTCGTTACCCTCGCTAAGGATCTCTGCGCGCCCGCGAAGCATGACCCATCCGAGTCGCGACCAATCCTCGTCGTAGCGGTCGGCGACAAAGGCGGCAACCGGGTTGTCGAGAATATTTCGCAACCGCTTCAACCGTCTTGGGTCACCCTTGGGTTTTTGGTCGATCGTGATGTAGACGGCATTGCCGGTCACCGCGAAGCAGACCGGCACAAGGTGTGGCGTCCCGCGCGCATCCGCGGTCGCGAGGTGACCGACCCGGCGACGGGCGAGAAAGCTGCGTTCTTTCTCCGAGAGCATGTGCGCGGCGGCTCCGCCTAAGCGGCGGGGAAATCCCCGGTTTTTCCCGCCAACCCGGGAGCCTTCGTCGAGTTTCCCGCCGAAACAGCGATCAAATCGGAAGAATCACAAATCGGATTAGTTGCTTGTCGGCGATCTTGCGCAACTGCCCGAACCGGGGTTCCACGCCCGGCTGACCGCGGAAAAGATCCGTCTTCTGGCATCTCTCCTGTCCCAATTCCGATAAGCAAGCACCGGTCC
>JAFMSA010000589.1:2155-3501 GCA_017353855.1 Alphaproteobacteria bacterium | reverse complement strand
CCGTGGCGGGGTGGGCGGCATGAGGCCGCGCCGGCCGGGCATAAGCGGCTTCAAGTCGCTCGACTGCGGCGTTGACTGCCAGGGCAAGCCCGGCTTCGTTGAACAGTGAACCGGGGATCAGGCAGCGCGCCGCGAGCACGCGTCGGAAAGCGTCGAACAGTTCCGCATCGGGCGGCGGGGGCGCATTCCAGAATTCGTCGAGCTCCCCCTGGAAGGTCAGTCCCGCGATATCGTAAACGGCTTTGCCCAGTGCGACGACCGGCAGGCCGCAAGCCAGGGCCAGTGTGCCCACCGTACTGTTGACGGTGACGACCGCCGGTTTGCGTGCGAGCAGCTTGCCCAGGTCGCCCCCGTCAATAATCGCCAGGCGATCGGCGATGCCCAGCTCGGCGGCGTAGTGGCCGGTCATTGCCGTCCAATCGACAAGGCCGCTGTCAAGCGGGTGCAGCTTGACCGCGAGGCGCGCTTTCGCCGGCGCGTGGCGGGCAAAAGAAGCCAGGACATGCTCGATCGCCAGATGCATCGCGCGAAACGGTGAATGGACCCGCACCTGGTAGTCGCAATCGAGCTGCAGCGGGAACAGGAACAGCGGGTCGGGGCCGTTGACGACTTCGTCGATCGCCACTGCCGCCCGGCGCTCGGCTTGCCGTTTGAGGGCTAAGCGGCGCAGCCAGCCGGCATATTCGATCAGCTGGTGATAGGGCCGGTGCGTTTTGTAGTGCGGGAAGCGCCAAATCCCGGACATCGACGCCGCCGTATAGAGGACGTCCTCGACCGCCCGGCGGCGAAAACTCCCGGGTACCGAGGGCGGGTCACGCCAGGGCGGCAACATGCTGGCGCGCTCATGATACCAGCCCGGATCCCTCGGCAAGGTGGAGCGACCGTTGACCCCGCCCTCCTCGAAAGTGATCCAGTCGGGCCTCAGGTATCCCTCCTCCACGACGTGGATACGCAGCAATCGGCCTTCGGCGACGCGAATTGCGGCGCGATGCAGCGGCCGGCAGTCACCGAACAGGATGATGTCGCTGATCGCTTTATCGGTCACCAGCCGGTCGAGAAACTCCGGCCATTCATGCTCCCGGCCGCAAAAATCCACTGCACCCGGAAGTCGCCAGAAGGCCTGGTCGCCGCCGTTAAAATTAACGCGATGCACGGCGTGGCCGCGCTCGGCGAGCGCGCGCCCGAGCCGCTCGAAAAACCGGGTGGCCAATCCTTGGAGAAACAGAAAGCTGCGGCCAGACAGTGCGGCGCCTGTCATCGCCCACCCGCAAGCTTTGCTGCTATTGCGCTAACAGCCACGGACGCCTGATTCCCCAACCCCGCCTCGTCGCGCGCGGAGCGAGCGC
>JAFMSA010000589.1:0-2145 GCA_017353855.1 Alphaproteobacteria bacterium | reverse complement strand
CCGAGGCGGCCAAACCCCAATCTGGTTAACTTCCGTCACCTTGCCTGACGATGTCCACGCTTTTTTTGCGTCGCGGTATCATTTCCGCGATTCAATCGCGGAGGAATTTAGCAATTTGACCGTTACCGGCAACCGCCGCCGGCCGTGCGAGAGCGCCGCGATCGGCTCGGGGGGCCCGGCCCTGCTCGATGAACGCCGCCTTAGCCCGCCATCGAAGTATCGGGACGCGGCGAAGCGCGCGTGACGGCGTCCTCGATCCCCGGGGCGATGGGGGTGGGGTTGCGTGAAACGGGCTCGGCAAATAGCCGAGCGCGAACCGGCGCGTGAGGTGGCGCATACCACTGCGGCACACGGCGCGCCTGACGCCATTCACCGGCGATTCGAATTTTTCGGGCGCTGACGTCTCTGCGCGCCGCGGCAACCGCAAGCTGGTGCTCTTTTTGGTTGCCGGCCGGTCGATGCGGATCGGCCGGAAAACCGGGACCGACAAACGAATGCGCGGTGGATCCCGTCCTTTGGCGACCCGCCGCCGGGATGGGCGGGGTCCTGTCACAAGGCGCCTGCGATCGTCGTTGCGGCGCCCGACCGCATCGAAACCACTCCCTGCGCTGCTCCCTGAAGTGGCGGCCCGCAGAATGAGAATCGATGCACGCGCCGGGTTAGCGCCCCGGCAGCGGCAGGCAGAGCGGTGCGTGCGCTTGTAAGATGGGGTCTGCCCGCTATAGTCGGCCTTGACGATAGGACCTTATCGGATTGCGCACATGTCGCTTCGCTCGCCTGCCGCTTGGGTAGCGATGCTCCTGCTGGTCGTACTCTCTGAGCCCGGCCGGGCGGCGGGCTTTGTCGATTCGGCCGAGCGTTACGTCAACGTGCCTGACCACCCGCGGCGGGTTATGCCGGCCAACCAGTCGGCTGCCGTGCTTGTTTTTGTGCTCGCGCGCGACAAGCTCGCAGGGTGGAGCAGGGCTCCGTCGCGAGGCAGACGCTCCTTCCTGCCGGCAAAGTACGCGCGCTTACGGGCGTTCGGCTCGCTGAACCGGTCGAACCCGGCCGCGGCGGTGCCACTCATCGCCCGGACGCATCCGGACCTGATCATCGAGTCGGGTCCCGTCACGTCCGAAGCCGCGGCCCGCGCGGACTGGTATCAGCAGCGCACCGGGGTGCCCTATATCGTCCTCGACAATAGCATCCAGACGATCCCGGCAATGCTGCGCAGCGTGGGAGCGATGCTGGGTGCCGCGCAGCGCGGCGAGGACCTCGCCAGCCGCGCGGAATATGTGATCGGCTCGGTGCGCGGACGACTGCTGATCGCGCCTGCGGACGAACGGCCGTTGGTCTATTATGGCCGCGGCGCCGACGGGCTGCGGTCCGCTCCGGCGGGCTCGCAAGCAATCGCCGCCATTGAGCAGGCCGGGGCCATTAACGTCGCCGCCAACGTCGGAACCGGCGAGGCCAACACGGTCACGCGCAGTCAGATCCGTGCCTGGAAGCCCGGAATCATCATCGCCGAGGATCGCAGGTTTTATAACTCGCTTCGACGCGGTTTCCAGTGGCGAGGGCTGCCGGCGGTCACTAACAAGCGGCTCTACCTCGCTCCGTCCGATCCTTTCGGTTGGCTCGACGGTCCGCCGGGGGTAAACCGGCTGATCGGATTGTCCTGGCTCACGGGTCTGTTCTATCCCGATCAGTCGCAGGAGGATCTGCGCGCAGACGTACGCCAGTTTTACGAGCAATTTTACGGGGTCAAACTCACCGACCGCCAGCTCGAAGGGCTGGTTCGGACAGCTGAGGCGCAGGCCGGGGAGAGCCGACGCTCGACAAATGTGCCGCTGCTCGGCGCCCAGCCAGTACCGTTTCCGTCACCCAATGCCCCCGCCGCACCCGGCGGCGCACCTGCACCTCCGGGCCGCGGTGGTCCCGGCGCTGCGCCGGGCTTGCCTAACCTGCCGGCGGCGCCCGGCCGGCAGCGATAAGCGTCTTTCGCTCAGGACTCGGTCGCCCGCACGAAGCACATGATGCCGCGCTGCGGCGTCCAGCACACGACCGCGCGGCCAATCGGGTTATCGGTGCGCTGCAGGATCCTGTCCGGAGGAACTGCAAGCCAGTTCTTGCCGACCAGGGCCTCGTAATGGTCGCCTTCAACCC
>JAFMSA010000588.1 GCA_017353855.1 Alphaproteobacteria bacterium | reverse complement strand
AATCTTTTCTTTGCGCCCTCGGCGGCGTTCCTTGACGAGGTCGAGGCCGACGCAGCCCCCCCGGCACAACCCGCCGCCGAGCCTGCGCCCGAGCCTCCTGAGCCCATTGTGTCGATGCCCCTCTCGGACGGTTCACTCGGCATCGGCTCCCTCAAGGGAGATCCCCGGAAATGAACAATCTGCACCGCGAGCTTGCCCCGATCTCCGATGCGGCATGGGCGCAGATCGAGGAAGAAGCCTCGCGCACGCTCAGGCGCTACCTCGCGGGGCGCCGCGTTGTGGATGTGAAGGGGCCGGGCGGCGCTGCGCTCTCGGCCGTCGGCACCGGCCATCTCCGGAATATCACGGCGCCAAGCGATGGCATCATCGCCCGCCAGCGCATCGTGAAGGCGCTGGTCGAATTGCGGGTGCCGTTCGAGCTCGACCGTCAGATGATCGACGATGTCGAGCGCGGCGCCAACGACTCGGACTGGCAGCCGACCAAGGACGCCGCGCGGCGGATCGCCTTTGCCGAGGACCGCGTGATCTTCGAGGGCTATGCCGCGGGCGGTATCGAGGGCATCCGGCAAGGCACCAGCAATCCGATCGAGAATTTGCCCGCCGACGTGCGCAACTACCCCGACGCGATTGCGCATGCGTTGAGCCAGCTGCGACTCGTCGGCGTCAACGGCCCCTACTCGGTGCTGCTGAGCGCCGAGGTCTATACCGCGGTGGCCGAAGCCAGGGATTACGGCTACCCGGTATTGGATCATCTGAGGCGCATCGTCGATGGGGAGATCATCTGGGCCCCGGCGATTACCGGCGCCTTCGTCCTGACGACCCGTGGCGGCGACTTCGATCTGCATTTGGGCCAGGATGTCTCGATCGGTTACCTCAGCCACACCGATGCTGCCGTGCGGCTCTACCTGCAGGAGTCGTTCACGTTCCTGCTGCTTACCGGCGAGGCCGCGGTGGCGCTGGGGCCCGTATCAGCCGGCTAGCGGGAATTCCCAGTGAACGGGCCACTGTCGTTTGTCGCGCTGCAGGCGCCGTCTGGCCTCGTAAGCCATGCGGCAGTAAAGGGCAAGCGCTAGCCCGCCCCCCGACACCGCCCGAACCGGGAAATCCCGCGCCGATAAATAAGGGCACTGGACCGGAAGAGTATTGTCATGCCGGTCGCGCCACGTGTACGAGAAGTCGAGAAGTTGGCCACCGGCTGTACGCAGTGCAGCAATTAGTAAAAACCAATTGTAATAAACATAATAAGAAAGACAGATCGTTTTCGGTACTCTCGAAGAAGCTCCGGATCAAAAGGGTCGTTGCGATCCGCGTGCGCGTGAGCCTTCAGCCGGGGATCAAAACCGGACGTGTGGAGGTGCCATCCGGGACGCTGAAGGCTCGTCGGGGTCGAGATTGTTTCCTCGCCGAGCGTCCAATGCCGCCAGCCGACCTCGCGGCCTTCTTGTTCAGGACGCCAGGGGCTAACGCTAACGCGAGCGTGTCGCCAGCCTATGTGACGGCCTTTCCGTCAGGAAAGATCGAAGACGCATTGGAATCGGAAGACGCATTGATCGAATCCCGCACTACCCGGCTCGGTACGCACGCGGGGCACAGGCCGACCGCGCCGGCGCCCAGCCCGGCTGGTCAGCCTCTGGCGGATCGAGGAGCAAGAGCCCTCCTGAGGATTAGATAGAGGAAAGGGGGCTCACGACCCATCCGCACGCGCCCCTGCGACGTTCCCGTAAGCTGGTCAGCTTGCCTTCCGGCTTCACGTATATGGCCACCGGAAGGTGTGCCGAATCGGGACTGCCCGATGGGGGCGCCGGATCACCCGAAATCGTAAGTTTCCGCAGCGGCATCTGCGCACGCTCGCCCTCTGCGCCGCGCGCCCGCTCTGTGGCAGTTCGATACCGCCGCGAGGCTCGCCGGACCGGTGACCGGACCGGAGCAATTGCCATTAGCCGAAGCTCGGCGACGCATGCTTCGAACTTCGATCCTCACTGCGTCCGGAGCGCGGCGCAGGCCGCCTTCCCCTTCATCCCCGCTCCCGACAACGCCTTCGCCAACTGCCGGCAACTCCTCCGGCATCGCGACGCAATTGGACACCGGCAGGCTGCGGTCTCTCTCGCGCGGCAGACGCCACCGGTGGGCTGCTGGCGTGGCCGGGTCGGCACGCGCTTCTATACAGGTCGGTTTCTACGTTGCTTCGTTGCTTCTAGCGATCGATGCCGCCCATGCAGAGGTATTTGATTTCGAGGAATTCCTCGATGCCGTATTTCGAGCCCTCCCGGCCGATGCCGCTTTCTTTCATGCCGCCGAAGGGGGCGATTTCAGTCGAGATGATGCCCTCGTTGATGCCGACGATGCCGTATTCGAGCGCCTCGGCGATGCGCCAGATGCGCCCGATGTCGCGGCTGTAGAAATAGGCGGCCAGTCCGAATTCGGTGTCGTTGGCCATCTCGATCGCCTCGGCATCGGTCTTGAAGCGGTAGAGCGGTGCCACCGGCCCGAAAGTCTCCTCCTTCGTGATGACCATTTCGGTCGTCACGTCGGTCAGCACTGTGGGTTCGAAGAACGAGCCGCCCTGCGCGGCGCGTTTGCCGCCGATGACCAGTTTGGCACCTTTCTGCACCGCGTCGGCGATGTGCGCCTCGACCTTCTCGACCGCTTTCATGTCGATGAGCGGCCCGATCACGGCACCCGGCTGGAACCCCTCAGCGACCTTCATTGCGCCTGCGGTCTCGGCAAGGCGCGTCGTAAAGGCGTTGTAGACGCCGTCCTGCACCAGGATACGGTTGGCGCACACGCAGGTTTGACCGGCATTCCGGTACTTCGAGGCGATCGCCCCCTTGACCGCCATCTCGATATCGGCATCGTCGAAAACGATGAATGGCGCATTGCCGCCCAGTTCGAGCGACAATTTCTTGACCGTCCCTGCGCATTGCTGCATCAGCAATTTGCCGACTTCGGTCGAGCCGGTGAAGGTCAGTTTGCGGACGGTCGGGTTCGAGGTCAGCTCTCCGCCGATCTCGTTCGACGGGCCGGTCAGGCAGGAAAATACTCCTTTGGGCACGCCGGCGCGCTCGGCCAATTCACACAGCGCCAGTGCAGAAAATGGCGTTGCCGTCGCCGGCTTCAGCACCATCGTGCAGCCGGCGGCCAATGCCGGACCCGCCTTGCGCGTGATCATCGCGGACGGGAAATTCCACGGGGTGATCGCCGCGCACACACCCACCGGTTCCTTGGTGACGACAATGCGCTTGTCGGCCCCATGCGCCGGGATCGTATCGCCGTAGACGCGTTTGCCCTCCTCGCCGAACCACTCGATGAACGCAGCCGCGTAGGCGATCTCGCCGCGCGACTCGGTCAAGGGTTTACCTTGTTCGGCGGTCATCAGGGCCGCGAGGTCCTCCTGGTTCGCCATCATCAGATCGTAAAGCCTGCGCAAGACCTGCGCCCGCTCCTTGGCGGTCTTGGCACGCCAAGCCGGCAGGGCCCGATTGGCCGCGTCAATCGCCTGCCGGGTCTC
>JAFMSA010000587.1 GCA_017353855.1 Alphaproteobacteria bacterium | reverse complement strand
GGATCGTTGTTGCAGATCGAGCCGCCGATCGTACCGCGATTGCGTACTGCGGGATCTCCGATCATGCCGGCCAGCGCAGCGAGCGCCGGGATTCCCTGACTGACGACCGGCGAACGGCTGACCTCGGCGTGCCGCGTCATTGCGCCGATGACAATCGCATCGCCGGCGTCGGTGATGCCTCGCAAAGAGGCGATTGCGGCAAGGTCGACAAGGTCCGAGGGTTTGGCGAGCCGCTGCTTCAACGTCGGGACCAGGGTCATGCCGCCGGCGACGAGCTTGGCCTCCTCGTTGGCGCCGAGCAGACCGGCAATCTCTTCGAGGCTTGCGGGTTTGTGATAATTGAATTCGTACATCGGGCTCTCCCTATTCCGCAGCCAGCGGCGAGCGGTACTGCTGCATGAGGCGCCACAGCCTTTCCGGAGTTGCGGGCATGTCGAGATGGTGGATCCCCAGCGGCTTCAGCGCATCGACCAGCGCGTTGGTGATCGCGGCCGGCGCGCCGATCGCTCCGGCCTCGCCGCAGCCCTTCACGCCAAGCGGGTTGTGCGTGCACGGCGTCACGTTGGTCGACAGTTTGAACGATGGCAGATCGTCGGCGCGCGGCATCGTGTAGTCATTGTAGGAGCCGGTCAGCAGCTGCCCCGTCTGCCTGTCGTAGATGCAGCCTTCGAGCAATGCCTGGCCGATGCCCTGCGCGAGGCCGCCATGGACCTGGCCTTCAACGATCATCGGGTTGAGGATACGCCCGAAATCGTCGCTGGCAGTGAAGCTGACGACGGTGACCTGCCCGGTCTCGGGATCGACCTCGATTTCGGCGATATGGGCCCCCGACGGGAAGGTGAAGTTCTTCGGGTCATAGAAGGCGGTCTCGTCGAGGCCCGGCTCCAATTCCTCGTGGGGGAAGTTGTGCGGCACATAGGCGGTCAGCGCGACCTCTGCCAAACTCTTCGAGCGGTCGGTGCCGGCGACCGTGAATTTGCCGTCCTTGAACTCGACATCCGCCTCGGAGGCTTCGAGGAGATGAGCGGCAATCTTGCGGCCCTTCGCGACGACTTTGTCCATCGCCTTGACGATCGCCGTTCCGCCAACGGCGAGCGAGCGCGAACCGTAGGTCCCCATGCCATAGGGAATCTTATCACTGTCGCCGTGCACGATCTCGACACTCTCGATCGGGACGCCGAGAGTGTCGGCAACGAGTTGCGCGAACGTCGTCTCGTGCCCCTGACCATGGCTGTGCGAGCCGGTCAGCACGCTCACGCTGCCGGTCGGATGGACGCGCACCGCGGCGCACTCGAAGAGCCCCGCCCGCGCACCGAGCGAGCCGACGACGGCCGATGGGGCGATGCCGCAGGCCTCGATATAGGTCGCAATGCCGATGCCGCGCAACTTGCCGCGCGCGGCCGCTTCCCGGCGCCGCTGTTCGAAACCTTGGTAATCGGCGGCTTTCAGTGCGAGCTCGAGCGTCGTTTCATAATCGCCGCTGTCATATTGCAGCGCGACGGGGGTCTGATACGGGTAGGCGTCCTTCGGGATGAAGTTGCGCCGCCGCAGCTCGCCGGGATCCATCCCGAGCTCATCGGCGGCGAGATCGACGATACGCTCGAGCAGGAAGGTTGCCTCGGGGCGGCCGGCGCCCCGATAAGCGTCCACCGGCACCGTGTGCGTGAAGACGGCCTTGGTCTCGACATAGATCGCGGGGGTCGTGTAGGTGCCGGCGAGCAGTGTTCCGTAGAGGTAGGTCGGTATGCAGGGCGCGAAGGTCGACAGATAGGCGCCCAGATTGGCGATCGTCGAGACCTTGAGCCCGACAAAATTGGCCTGATCGTCGAGCGCGAGTTCGACATGCGTGACGTGGTCTCGCCCGTGCGCATCCGACATGAAGCTCTCGGAGCGCTCGGCGGTCCATTTGACCGGCCGCCTCAGTTTGGCGGCGGCCCATGTGACGATCGCCTCTTCGGCGTAATGGTAGATCTTCGAGCCGAAGCCGCCTCCGACATCGGGTGCGACGACGCGCAGCTTCGCCTCCGGTATGTGCAGTACAAACGCACCCATCAACAGCCGGATCACATGCGGGTTCTGGCTCGTCGTGTAGAGCGTGTATTCGCCGGTGGCGCGGTTGAACTCGCCGATTGCGGCGCGCGGCTCCATCGCGTTGGGGACGAGCCGGTTATTGACGAGGTCGAGCTTGACGATCCGTGCGGCCTTCGCAAAGGCCGCGTCCACCGCGGCCAGGTCGCCGAGATGCCAGTCATAGCAGAGGTTACCCGGGGCTTCGGGCCAAACTTGGGGGGCGCCGGCCCTCAGCGCGTCGGCGGGATCGCTCGCGGCGGCTTGCTCGACGTAATCGACCCGGATCAATTCCGCCGCGTCGCGCGCCTGCGCCGATGTCTCGGCGATAACGACCGCGACCTGATCGCCGACATGGCGGACCTGATCGGCGGCCAGGGGCGGATGCGGCGGCTCGACCATGGGTGAACCGTCCTTCGAGTGGATCTGCCAGCCGCAGGGCAATCCGCCGACCCCGTCCGCCGCCATGTCCCTACCCGTATAAACGGCGGCGACCCCTGGCGCCGATGCGGCGGCCGAGGCATCGATTCCGGTAATCCGGGCATTTGCGTGCGGGCTGCGCAGGACATAGGCGTAGAGCTGACCCGGCCGGTTGATGTCGTCGGTGTAAGTGCCCTGTCCGGTAATGAAGCGGTAATCCTCCCGCCGCCGCACCGGCGTTCCGATCACGCCCATCGCCGCTACTCCGCGGCCGCTGCAGGTTTCTCGCCTCGCATTACCGCCGCCCCTTCGACAATCGCCAACACGATGTTGTGATAGCCGGTGCAGCGGCAGAGGTTCCCCTCGAGATATTCGCGGACCTCGCGCTCGCTCGGGTTGGGGTTGTTTTTGACCAGATCGAGCGCGCTCATGATCATGCCCGGCGTGCAGAACCCGCATTGCAGTGCATGATTGTTGCGGAAAGCTTCTTGCATGGGGTGCAGCGTATCCCCGTCGGCGACGCCCTCGATCGTCAACACCGAGCGGCCATCCGCCTGCAGCGCCAGCAGCGTGCATGACTTGACGGCCTCGCCGTCGACATGGACGACGCACGCGCCGCATTGACTGGTGTCGCAGCCGACGTGGGTGCCGGTCAGTCCCAGCTGCTCGCGCAGCAATTGCACCAGCAAGGTCCGGCCCTCGACGGTCGCCGAAACCGGCTTGCCGTTCACGGTAAGGCTCACCGTCTTTTGCATCGAAACCTCCCTGCATCCCTCAGCAACGCCGTTCCGTCAGGCTACGGCGGTCGGGCCGGAGTTTTATTCCGGCTCCGCCTCCGGTCAAGGCGTTAGCGGCGGCCTCGCTAACGAGTGGCCCGCCGCCCGGTGAAGAAGTACAAAATCCCACCGATAATCGCTGCCAGCCCGGTGACCCACAACACCGGCGGCAGCCGGATGTCCTTCGGCTTTGCCGCTTCGGTTTCGCTGCTCGCCGGCCCCGGCTCCGGGGAACCCGCGGACGGGG
>JAFMSA010000586.1 GCA_017353855.1 Alphaproteobacteria bacterium | reverse complement strand
CCGGTCTGCGTTATCGACCGCTTCTCCGCTCAGCCTGCAGCGCCGCCTGCTCGCGACGCCATTTCTGCAAACCCCGCCGGTAGCCGGGATGCGGATTCACCGCTTGCTGGGCTCCCACCGGACGATCTCGTCCTTCAGCCGATGCAGCAACGCTCCCTCCTGGGAAATCCGACCTTCCAAATACGAGACTAGCTGAGGTGCCCGATGCACCGGCAATCGATTTCGGCCTTGCATCAAATTCCGCGCATACCCCGGCGCTACCCCGAGTAACACCGCAAGCGCCCGGGGCTTCCCGGGATACTCCCACGCCTGCCATGGCCACATGAGCTGAACGAACTCATCGGTCAGGCATTTTGTTATCTTGCCGGAACACACCGCAAGCGTGCCGTCGCTTTGCCTTGGCCTGCGCGACCTGACCGAGCAACCAACGACCTGCCCGTGCAACATGGGTAGGGTTTACGCCTGGTGGTAGGGGTGGCGGAGGCATTGCGGGGAACTCGGCACGGTTGAGCCAGAGCAGATCGAAGGCCTACATAGGCCGGCGTCCGCGTGTATCGGACCAGATCGTAGAACCGTGGCCTGCCGGTCTTGTCGGCCGCGATCACCTCGCCGTCGAGAATGGCGTCCTCGATGTCGAGCGAGGCAGCCACCTGATCAGCGAGTGTGCGAAGTGGTCGAGCCAGTTGCCGTTGCGCGCCCGGCCTCGGTCGAAAATGCAGAGGCCGCGATACCCGTCATATTTGAAATCGAAAAGCCAGTCGGGATCGTCGAACGGCTCTTTCCGCCGGACGGGGATGATCGGCTGCACGCGTGGAAGCTCCTCTGCATTTGCTCGCCGATCACGCCAAGCTTCATGAGGATTTTATCCGGCGGCAACGATAAACCGAGGCTTCGCTGATCCCGAGGCGCCAGCGATCTCGATCCGCGTCACACCTTCTGTGGCCAGCGCCTGGATTTCTGCGGTGTGCTTGCGCGCAGTCGGGGCACGGCCCTTGAACTTGCCGGCAGCTCTGGCGGCAGCAATGCCGTCGCGCTGGCGCTCGAGCATGATCCCGCGTTCGAATTGTGCGATCGAGCCGACGATGTTGAGGAACAGTCGCCCGGTCGGGCAGCCGGTATCGATCCCCATGTCGAGGATCCGCACAGGCGGTCGAGCTTGGTCACGACGAACGTGGCGCCTTCGCGCAAGTATTCGAGGGCCCGGCCGAGCTTGACGCTTTCGCCGACGGAGCTGACTTGCTCGGAAAAGATCTATTCGGCGCCCTCTTTCGCCAGCCGCTCGCGCTGGGCTTCGAGGCCGTTTTCCTGGTGCCGGGTCGAGGTGCGTGCGTAGCCGACGATCGCCATTTGCCTCACTCTGCCCTCAGGATCTCGGATAGCTGCAATTGCCGGATGAGCTTGCGCGCCTACGCCGCCGCTTCCGCGTCCTTGCCGCATTGCTTGTAGGCAATGGCTTTTGCGAGAGACCGGGCAACTTCGCTGGGTCGATATCGGCCTTCATGTTCTCGTCCGTCTCTCTATAACCCTGTCGCAAGGTTACAGACTATGTTAGGATGTACTGTCAAAAATCCCGATCGACCTTCTGACAACCGTGCACTTCGTTTGCGGTGTTTTTGGTGGACATGGGTGACCGGCCGGCACCGGGAACTTCGATAGACCGGATTGACCGGGACGGGAACTATGAGCCCGGGAACTGCTGGTGGGCCACGGCGGCCGAGTGGCGCTACCGGCCGGGGATGATCAAGGTGAGCTGGCGTGGCGAGGAGGTGCCGCCGTACGAGTTGGCGCGGATACGGGACTAGCGGCCGGGAATTGAAGTTGGGTTCGTCATGGGGCGGCGCTGCGGCTGCCGCCGGGTGTTGCCCGGCCGCAAATAAATTTCTCCCCGGCTTCGGAGGTCGTTAGCGGCGCAGGCGCTGGACGCTAACCCAGTCAAGGAGGTGCTGTTTCCGTGCTGGATGGGTTAGCGGCAACCGTGCTGTCGCAACGATGTGACGACGCTCTTGGACCAGGCGGCGCGTCTCTTCGCGCAAACGATCGACTTCATCGCGCAGCCCGGCCATCTCCGAGCGCGATTGCATGATCCAGTGAGGAGCACGATGGCGTCCGCCGTCATGACCCGAAGGTTGCGCGATCTTGGGTCGATCGGCCGCATCGCGCCGGTCGTCAGTTTTGCGAGCTGTTGCTGGCATGCGGACCACGGTCAGCGCGGCTTCGCCGTAGGATTGGATGGCAATGATGAATTTGGCACCGCTGGAGAATAGACCCTCACCAGCCCAGGCTTGTACCCGCGGCCATCGCCGTGTGAATACGCGCATCATCGTGAGTTCGAGAGCCATCTCCCCTCCCCCAAATTGCAACGCAAATGATCAACCGTCCCCCTCTTGGGCATGGACAGGAACGCGCCCAAACCCCGAAGCTACTTTAGTCTGATCTGTAACTAATTGTAGAAACTAGAAAAAACGCGGTAAGCGCTGACTTTGCTCGACGGCGCCTAGAGGACGCGCAAATAAACGCTCATTTCAGTGTTTCGTCAATATTGGATAGCGCGAGAGGGATGGGTGTTCTCCACGATGCTCCCTAGCTGACCTTCGGCGCAGCTCGGTGCGGCTGCGGCATCGTAGACCCTCGCCACGGCAATAGTAGAGCGGAGTGGGTGAGCAAGCTCAGCCGCTCACTTACTGGCATTGCCGGATTTTCGATCTATGTGCAGGGTAGTGCGAAGCCGCCCGCACAGGCTGCATGCGGCGGGAGAATGCCGCAATCCGGCGCAGCTCACTGTCAGTTCGACCTGAAACAGCGCGGCGGCGGCTCCGCCCCCGCGAACTTCTGCTAAAAACCGGCCGGAAGTCTTGCCAATTCAGGCCAAAAAGTTGATCTGGCGGCGCGATCGGGGATGCGATGCTGGCGCATCGCAGCGTCTGTGCGACCGTTTGGCCGAGAGGGCGGTCCTTGGCGGCGGCCGAGAGCTCGGCAATAAGCGCGCTCGACGTGCCCGGGGCCGCGCGGAATACATGATCGGTTGCGGATTAGGACGAGGCCGCGGCGAGAACGGCCAAGAGTTACACTCCGCTGAGGGGCTCGACCGCCTCATAGACGACCCTCGCGCCCGCATCCGCACGCTGAAAAGCGATCCGCGCGAAGCTCAGACCGGCCCCCCGGGAACATTAGCCTCCTGCGACGGCCTAACCCATGACTAAAGCCAGGGGCTTGCGGCCGCGGCACGGCGCCGTCGAGATGCCTCGGGTCTCGACGGCTCGTAATATTTCGGCGGCGGCAACGGCCTATGTTTGCGCGCGTGATTTGTGGGAAGGGTTAGGTGCTCCGTCGGAATTCCTGGGAGTGCCCTTAGGACTTAGGGCAAACGAATTATCATATGTTCCGCTGAGACTTTAATCTTGCACAGCGGCTGGCCGAAGACTTGCTGCATTTTAGCGCGTCAGCGCAGCGAGGTGACCGCTACCGTTCTAGCTCACCAGCCTCTGGCTCGAAACCGCAATTTTGCTGCATCT
>JAFMSA010000585.1 GCA_017353855.1 Alphaproteobacteria bacterium | reverse complement strand
TCTCCCAGAACAGCTTCAAAAGTGCCTCATAGGTTGTGATCTTCGGATCATAAGCGACAAGCACCGCCTCGGTGTGACCGGTCAATCCACTGCACACTTCCTCGTAGGTCGGGTTTGGCGTGGAGCCGCCCGCATACCCCACAGCAGTGACCCAAACCCCGGGCGCCTGCCAGAACGCACGTTCGGCGCCCCAGAAGCACCCGAGCCCAAACAGCGCCTTCTCGGAGCCTTCAGGATAAGGCTCCACGAGCCGACGGCCGTTGACAAAGTGCCGTTCGGGTACCGGCATCGGCTCCGCCCGCCCGGGGAGGCAGTCTTCCGGTGACGGGACAATCAGTTTTTCACGGGTAAACGGCCACATTTTTGCGCGCCCCTTAGATCGAATCGATGGTGTATTATTGCGGGCAACGACTCGGGCAGGCAAGCCGCTGGAGCAACGGGCTCGGCCCGGTCTTCCCGAAAAGGCGCCGTTTTCGGCGGCTCTCGAACGAATGTTGATTCCAGGTGCCCGATCATCGCGTGTCGGGTAGGATTAGCCGACGAGTTGGGGGGAGGTTCTACCCAAATGATGCATCGTTTGTTTCTGACCGGCGCGTTTCTCCTGGTCACCACCGCGTCGCTCGCGGCTCCGCCTCCGGCAAACCCGGAGGAGGCCGCCGCGTTCATGAACCATCTGTGGACCCGCGCTTCTGAAGTGCTCAACAAGAAGGAAGATGCGACGGTAAGGCAGGCACGGTTTCGTGAATTGTTTCACGACGATTTCGACGGCCTCGGGATCGCCCGGTTCGTGCTCGGCCGCTATTGGCGAACCGCAAGCGAGGAGGAGCGGCAGGAATTCGTAAAGCTGTTCGAAAACTATGTCGTGTTCGTATATACAGCCCGGCTCGGCGATTTCGGCGGCCAGAAGTTCAAAATCCGCGGTACCCGAAGCGATGGAGACGGCGCGATCGTGTCGACCGACGTCATGGGCCCCGGAAACAGCTCGCCGCTCAGGATCGACTGGCGACTGGTTAGCGACAATGGCGCCTATAAAATCAACGATGTCATTGTCGACGGGGTCAGCATGATGGTCACCCAGCGTGCGGAATTTGCTTCGGTTGTCCAACGCAATGGCGGACAGGTGCGTGGTCTGATCGCACTGATGCGGCAGAAGACGGCGAATGCGGCGCGTTAAGGTGCATTAAGCGGCGGCCGCTGACGGTCTCCTCGCCGCGCCGCCACCGGCCTGTGAACTCGTCGGCATTCTTCCGGCTTTGCGGGGCGTGCTGCATCATGCTCAGCCTCGGCGAGGAACGTATCCGCGATAGCGATCGAGTGATCTCAACGGTCGAGCGGTGTTCGCCGCCTTTTCACAGGGGCAGATACTCCAGCCGGTCCGCAACATGTCGACTATCGAGGACGCAAAGCCGTACTTCGGCGCGGCGGGAGCGGTCGACGCGCATCGATGCAAAACCTGTCAGCGTTTAACCGTTTAACCGTGGGAAGCCGGAGCGGCTTTGCCGAGGCCTTCGCGCTCGTCGTACTATTTAGTCCCGACGCCGGCGAACCTTTGGCGGGTCTTGACGCTGATGAAGCTCTTCCCTGCTTCAGCTCGCTGCCACCTGGAGTGTACGTAACTCCTCTTCGAGCACGCTCCCGGGCGGGCCTTCACCTCCATGCTGACGCTCGCGCGCCTAGGATGGAGCACTGGCCGCATAAACGGTTTATGCGCGGGAGGCGGTCCTCTAAGTGTCCGGGGACGTGATCGTGTCCAAGGCGACGATCTTCGCGGAGGCCGGCGAGAGAAAGAGACCCTGCCGTCAACGGCGACCGTATTCAAATCGCTCGGGATCGCGATAGATATATGTCGCGGTGCCGAAGCAGGTCTACGATGCCGCGCTGCGCGAACTCACTCCCTAAGATCGTTCAGCGTCCAGTCGTAGTGGTCGCCCGATATCCGGCTGACGCCGGAGAGCGATGCTGCGAGCTGGGATTTGGCATAGCGCGCGAGGTGGTCGATCACGCCGCGCTGCGTGCCGCCGAAATCGTCCTCGTACCAGACATAGATCGAGGAGACTGTGAGCTTGCCGTTGCGGACCATCGCTCCTCTGGGATGGTTGACGTAGTCGTGCGCCGCCTTCTCGAGCAACACTGCGGTGTTCGCCGCGGTAAAGGCTGAGGACTGCAGATTAGGGCAGCCGAGTGCGGCGCAGTTCACCGCATAATGTATCCGCGGATCACGCCAGATGGGCCTGAGAATACGATGTTCGATATCATCGAGGCTGAGCGTCTCTCCCTCGATTAGGATCAGCTTTTTACCCCACGGCCCGGAGGAGAACAGCCCGGGCGAGATGTCGATTTCCTTGATGCTCGAAACGGGATAATGGTCGAGAATGAGCTTCGCTGTCAGCTCGTTATAAAGGTTGACCCAAAACGCGAACTGCTCGCGCCTGCTGTAGGTGCTGATCGGGACATTGCCCAGTCGCGCCAGATCCGCCGCCAGAGCTGCACGATCTGAGCTCGAGACGCGAGCGTACGGAATGCGCGCAATGCCGTCCGATCCGATCCGGACATAGGTTTGCAAAAATCGATTCCAGGTCCCGTAATCGATCGTCGCGGCGGAAGCGTCGTTATGTGCCTGCCATTTGGCCCAGAGTTCTGCCTGTGGCGCCGCCTCTGCCAAGACCGGCCGGGCGAAGATCAAAATAGCGATTGTATATTTCACGAGGCCGGTTGAAACACGCCGGGACGTCATGCCGATCCGCCACGGTGCGGACGAATTCCGCCAATACACTGGAATTCAAGCACGCGGGCACCGTTGGCCCGATGAAACGGGAGAGCTCGAGGCCAGCCAAGGCAAGGCCGCTTGCGTGTTGCTTTCACAAATCATCGCAGATACTGGCGCGCGCCAGCGGAAGCGTCTGCGCCCCAAGAACGTTGCAGAGATATGATCGAAAACCTCCGTTCAATGAGGTCGGGATCGTCGAAATGTCGGCGTCCGAGGAATGCGGTGGCGTGCTTGCCCCATTGCCGCATGGCCCCGACGTCGTCGACGCCGGTCGGCCAGAATAACATGCGCTCACCGCGCTCGGTGCCGGGCATGATGCCGTCAGGGCCGAAGGCACTGCGGGTCGTGCCGTCGGGCGCTGGCAACGCGCGGAGATCATCATCCTCGGCAAAGCCGTAAATCGCGCCGCGGCCGCCGACGTCGGGGTGCGCATTGATAATATAATGAGAGCGGCTGGAAACCCGCACCACGAGACGCTGTGCGGGGTCGATCAAAGGCAACCACGCGGGAACGAATGCCCATTCGATACCGGGTTGCGGTGCCGGCTTCGGGTCTGCGTGCTCCGTGGGAAAGAACATGTGATAGCACCCGCAGGCGTGAATCGTATCATAGACGACGGGTAGCCCTTCGGGGTCCAGCGTGACCCGGAAAATTAGTCCGTCGAGCCGTCCGGAAAGCAAGTCCAGCGCAGCTTCCGGCGGCCTCTGCGGAAACCAGATCGTGTAGACAAGCTGAACCAGAACGTGCC
>JAFMSA010000006.1 GCA_017353855.1 Alphaproteobacteria bacterium | reverse complement strand
AGGTCCTCTCGGCGCTGGTTCAGAGCGGCCACATGCGCGCCCGCGACGCCGGTCTGGCGAGGATTGCCTTGACGATGCTCGCGAAAGCCGGGCCGGACGGCAGACCGGAAATCAGGACGGCTTTTACGATCCAGAACGGACAAATGTTCCTCGGTCCGGCAAAGCTCGGCCAGGTGCCTCGCATTACCTGGCCATAGCGCTCCCCAGCTTTCTCAGGCCTGTTTTGCTTCGATGATCGAGCGCCGGATCGCGCGCGTGCGGGTAAAGAGCTCCTGGAGCTTCTCGCCTTCGCCCCAGCGGATCGCGCGCTGCAGCGCAGTCAGATCTTCCGTGAAGCGCTGCACGATCTCGAGCACCGCTTCGCGATTGTTGAGAAAAATGTCGCGCCACATGACCGGATCGGACGCGGCGATGCGCGTGAAGTCGCGGAACCCGCTGGCGGAGAATTCGATGACCTCTGATTTGAGGCTCTCCTCGAGATTGGTCGCGGTGCCGACGATCGTGTAGGCGATCAGATGCGGCAAATGCGACGTCATCGCCAGCACCTTGTCGTGATGATCGGCGCTCATCGTGACCACGCGCATCCCACAGCACTCCCACATCCGGCCGACCGCAGCGACCGCCTCGGAGGGGGTTTCGGGCAGCGGGGTCAGGATGCACCAGCGGTCACGAAACAGCTCCGCGAAGCCGGCTTCGGGTCCGGAGTGCTCGGTCCCGGCCACCGGATGGCCCGGGACGAAATGCACGCCGTCGGGCACGTACGGGCCGAGATCGCGAACGACGGCCTGCTTGACCGAGCCTACGTCGGTGAGCACCGCACCGTTCTTCAGCACCGGGCCGATCCTCTGCCCGATCTCAGCATAGGCCGACAGCGGCGTGGCGATCACGACGAGATCGGCGCCCTCGGCCGCCACGGCCGCATCCTCGGTGGTTGCGTCCGCGATGCCAAGCCGGCGCGCCGTCGCCAAAGTCTCGGCTCGGCGCGCGCAGGCGACGATCGTCGTGCCCGGGCTGTCGCGACGCAACGCGCGGGCAAGCGAGGACCCGATCAGCCCGATGCCGATCAACGCCACGCGGTCGAAGAGGCGTTCGCTCACGATGCGGCCCCGGACATGAATTCCGCGAGGGCGGCTGCCACGGTTTCCATTTCCCGTCCGGTTCCGACCGTAATTCTCAGATGCTGCGGCAGCCCGTAAGCGCCCATCGGGCGGGTAAGGATCCCGCGCGATTGCAGAAACGCGAATGCTGCATCCGCATTTCTCCCGGGGTCGTCGGGAAAGCGCGCCAGCACGAAATTGGCAACACTCGGCGTCAACGCGAGACCGAGCGCCCTCAGACGGTCCGAGAACCACGCCAGCCATCGCTCGTTATGGGCGCGGGCCTTGTCGAACCACTCTGTGTCCTCGAGGGCGGCGATACCGGCAGCCTGCGCCGGCGCACCCACATTGAAAGGACTGCGCACCCGGTTGAGCAGATCGGCAATTGCCGGCGGGCAGTAGGCCCATCCCAGCCGCAGCGCAGCAAGGGCATAGATCTTCGAAAATGTCCGCAGCATTACGACGTTGCCGGCCCGGTTCGCCAGTGCGACCCCCGGCTCGTAGTCGTTGCGGTTGACAAACTCCGCATACGCCGCGTCGATCGCGAGCAGGACCGAAGGCGGAAGTCCGGCGTGTAGCCGGGCCAATTCCTGTGCCCCGATATAGGTGCCGGTCGGATTGTTCGGGTTGGCGATGAAAATGACACGGGTGCGCTCGGTCACGCGGGCCAGCAATGCGTCGACGTCTGTCGTCAGCTCCCGTTGGGGAACGGCTACCGGGCTCGCACCCACGGCCCTGGCGTTGATCGCGTACATCAAAAAGCTGTGGCGGCTGTAGAGCACCTCGTCGCCCGGACCGGCAAAGCAGCGCAGCAGCAATGTGATCAGTTCGTCGGAACCGGCGCCGCATACGATGCGCGCGGGATCGAGCCCGTGGCGCGTTGCGAGCGCGTCGCGCAACTCCTGCGCATTCCCGTCGGGATAGCGATGAATCTCGCCGGCGAGCGCACGGTAGGCGGCGATCGCCTTGCTGCTCGGTCCGAGAGCGCTCTCGTTCGACGCGAGCCTTATCGGTCGCTCGACACCAGGCGCTTTGGCTTCGCCACCCACATAGGGGGCGATGTCCATAATCCCCGGGCGGGGCACGAGACCCGTTTCGACCATCATTGCGTCAGTCTCTCCTAGCCAGCGCCGCCGCCGGCAGCGGCACCGCATATCCGCCGATCGGCATCAGCCGATGGAGCGCCGGACCCGCTTCGGCGCGCAACTCGTTCAGCCGGTTGTCGCTGCCGGGGACAAACCCGTCGATTTCGATCAGACCGACCGACGTCCCTTGGTAGTCGCAGGAGCCAAAGCTCATGCAGGCGAGCCGCAATGCCGCGAGAAGTTCCACCATCCTCGCACGCGTGAACTCCGGCGCGCATTCGATCGCCAGCAAGGTCCGGTCGAACCCGGTATGGTCCGCCGTCCCGCACGCTATGGCGAGCGCGTCGACACCTTCGCTGCGGGCATTTCCGTAAGCGCCGAACGGCAGACGCGCGATGACCCGCGGCGTGTTTTCAGCTGTCGAGAGGAGATCCGGCCACCACGGATCGGGCTCGCCCTGTTGCGGCAGCGGCAGCACGCCGGCCGAGGCGTCACCCCGGGCCACATTGTCGATCACCTCCCGAGCGGAACTGCACGTCGTCATCGGCGTGTTGCTGCCGTAATGGTCGCGTGCCAGGTCCCAACAGCCCTGCCGCTCAGGACGCACCAACACCGCGACCGAGAAAGGGGATTGCAACCTGACGGTCGCTGCCAACATTTCCCGCCACATTCGAACAAGCGTTGCGACAGGGAGGGGGCCACGATGACGTGCGACGATCCGGCGGATGATTTCCGCCTCGCGCGCCGGCTGAAGTGCCGGTTGGTTGCGGCCTTTCTTGCTGACGGCGACCATCGAGACAATCTCTGCCCGCTCGACCAAAAGGTCCTGCAAGCGGTCGTCGATCGCGTCAAGACGCCGGCGCAAATCCGCCAGATTGGACGGGGTTGAGGACATCGCTTCGATCGTTGCCTGCCGCGGGAAGAGCACTGATGAACTACCGTCGCCAAGCCGCTCACGCGCGCGCCTGTGGCAAACGGTTTCCGTCCTTGCGGGACGCGGCCGGTTCCCGACCGTGCTCTCCCATATGCTTGGTTCGATTGTCCGGTCAAGCGCGCTTCGCGCGGCGGCCGTCCCCCGTGCGGCGCGGTACCGGCTGCGAAACGGGTAGCGTCGCGATCCGGCAAAATCAAAGAAAACGTTGACATGTCGGCCCCCAGCTCCCTAGCTAGCGCGCCCCACCGGAAGCCGGCGGTGCCCGCTGCGGGCGGCCGCCGCGCAACCGCATTGGTTAGAGCCGGCTCGTGTCGATCGTGACCTCCCCCCGCTTCCGCTCAAGTCCGGCCGAGAGCTGGCCCGGGTACCGCCTGCCGGTGCGCGAGCCGCTGCGCCTGGATTGCGGCATCGATTTCGGTCCGTTCACAATTGCTTATCAGACCTACGGAACTCTCAACCCGGACCGGTCCAACGCGGTCCTCGTCTGCCACGCGCTGAGCGGCGACCAATATGCTGCCGATCCACATCCGATAACGGGAAAGCCGGGGTGGTGGCAGAGCTTGATCGGCCCGGGCCGGGTGCTCGATACCGACCGTTATTTCCTGATTTGCGCCAATGTGCTGGGCGGCTGCATGGGGACCACCGGCCCGCAGGAAGTCAATCCGGCGACGGGCGAACCGTGGGCGTTGTCGTTCCCGGTGATCACGATCCGCGACATGGTGCGTGCGCAAAAGCGGCTTATCGAGCACCTCGAAATCGACAGTCTGTTCTGCGTGATCGGCGGATCAATGGGCGCCATGCAGGTCCTGCAATGGGCGGCGAGCTATCCCGATTGCATCTTTGCCGCGGTTCCGCTTGCCGGGGCCGCGCGGCATTCGGCGCAGAACATCGCGTTTCACGAGGTCGGCCGGCAAGCAATCATGGCCGACCCCGACTGGTGCGGCGGGCGCTATCTGAGCCTCGGGCGGAACCCCGTGCAAGGCTTGGCGGTCGCCCGCATGGCCGCCCACATCACTTATTTGTCCGAAGCGGCGCTGCACCGGAAATTCGGCCGCAACCTGCAGGACCGCCTTAGTGTAACCTACGGGTTCGACGCCGATTTCCAGGTCGAAAGCTATCTGCGTCACCAGGGCAGCACGTTTGTCGACCGTTTCGACGCAAACTCCTATCTCTACATCACCCGTGCGATGGATTATTTCGACCTGGCGGCAGAGCACGACGGATCGCTCGCGAGCGCTTTCAACGGGACGCGCTCACGTTTTTGCATCATATCGTTCACCAGCGACTGGCTGTTCCCGACCTCGGAAAGCCGCCAGATCGTCCACGCGCTGAACGCGGCGGCGGCCAATGTCAGCTTTGTCGAGATCGCGACGGACAACGGGCACGACGCCTTCCTGCTGCACGAGCCCGAGCTGTTCGAAACGCTGCGCGGCTTCCTGAACGGCTGCGCCGAGCACCGCGGCCTCGGCCGGTCACCGTGATGGCCGCGCCCGGGGAAAGCGCCGCGCTCGGTTTCGGCGCCAGCGCGCAAGCGAGGAAGGCTGCGGGCGGAAGTGAGCTGCGCCAGGACCTGCGGCTCATCGCCGATATGATCGAACCGAAATCTCGCGTGCTCGATATCGGTTGCGGCGACGGTGCCCTGCTTGCTTATTTGACGCGATGCAAGAGCGTCGACGGGCGTGGTATCGAGCTCAGTCAATCAGGCGTCAACGCCTGCGTCGGTCACGGCCTTTCGGTTATTCAGGGGGATGCTGACCGCGATCTCGAAGCCTATCCGACTGGGGCCTTCGATGTGGTCGTGTTAAGCCAGACCCTGCCGGCAACACGCCGGCCGCGCCACGTCATCGAGGCGCTCGTCCGGATCGGCCGGCGGGCGATCGTGTCGTTTCCGAATTTCGGCTTCTGGCGGATCCGCCTGCGGCTCCTGACAACCGGCCGGATGCCGGTCTCGACCTGCCTCGCCTATCCCTGGTACGAGACCCCCAACATCCACCTGTGCACAATCCGCGACTTTGTCGCGCTGTGCGACGAACTCGGGGTCCGGGTCGAACGCAGCGTCACCCTCGACCGCCACGGCCAACCCTACTCTCTCGATCCACGCGGCAGCCTGGCGAATCTGCTGGCCGAGCAAGGCATCTTCGTACTCTGCGGCACCCGCGGCGAAACCGATCCCGTCAGGATGTCCGGCCGGGGAGCGTCGCCGTCAGGCGAGAGAGGAAAGCCGGCGCGGCACAGGGCGGTTGAGCGAAACCGGGAGGCTCGCTAGGGTGACGTAATGCGCGGCCATAGGAGCTTGCGGTGCCGCTCCCCGGCACCTCTTCAGACAGGCCCGGCCGCAAGACCCGAGACCGTCACCAATATACAGCGCCCGGTCCCTCGCGGGACCGCACTCGTCCAGGGCGTGCCGGGAAGCCGTCCGCTTCACCGACCCGGGTGTTCACAGCTTCGAGGCCGTGATGCTGATTGCGCAGATCACCGACACCCATATCACACCGCCCGGAACGCTTTTCATGGGCATTGTCGATACCGCCGCCGCCCTCTCACGGGCCGTGGCGGCGCTTAATCAGCTCGACCCCGTGCCTGACCTCGTCGTCCTCACCGGCGATCTGGTCGAGCACGCTGAACCTGAGGAATATGATTATTTGCGGTCGCTGTTGGCGCCGCTGCGCATCCCGTCGCTCGTCATCCCCGGCAACCATGATGCGCGCGAACCCATGCGGCGGGCATTTATCGGGGACGGATATCTGCCCCGTGAGGGATTCCTTAACTACGTGGCCGAGCACGACCCGTTGCGCATCATCGGGCTGGACACGTTGATCCCGGGAGAAGGCGGCGGGCTGCTGTGCCCGGATCGCCTGGACTGGCTCCAGCGTACCCTCGCGGCCGCGCCGGACCGGCCAGCTCTGGTGCTCATGCACCACCCGCCGTTCGTGACCGGGATCGCGCCCATGGACCGGGCAGGCCTCGGTGGCACCGCCGCGCTGGCCGAAATCATCCGGCACCACCCGCAGGTCGAACGGCTCCTTTGCGGGCATCTCCACCGCGCGATCGACAGCCGCTTTGCAGGCACCGTCGCCGGGACCGCTCCGAGCACCGCACATCAGATCGTCCTCGACCTGCGGCCCGAGGCGCGGCTGAGCTTTGCGCTGGAGCCCCCCGGCTACCAGCTTCATCACTGGCAGCAGGGGTCCGGTCTGGCCACCCATACCGTGAGCCTAGGCGACTGGCCCGGTCCTTATTTCTACTCCAGGGCGGCCGCAACCCGGTAACGCCGCGGCCTATAGACCATGCGGCGCCGGCGCGTAGACCAGACGGCGACGTGGCGCGCGGGCAAGCGTCGGCTTGGCATAAATCTGTTTTGTCGCCTCGACCAGCACGACGCCGGCGAAGGTCGGAAACCACCGTTTGCCGATCCGCTCCCACGCCGCCGCCGAGCGCAGAATCATTCGTTTTCGGGCAGGTGGAATGAACAGCGCGGTGCCCGAGGCGACGGGGGTGAATCGCTCGTCCCGCAGCAGCCGGGACAGCTGCGACATCGTGTAGGGGCGGCCCGAGCCGAAGGGCGTGTGGTCGAGCCGGGCCCAGATGCCCCGACGGTTCGGAACGACCACCAGCAACCTGCCGCCGCCGGCGAGAACGCGCCAGATCTCCTTCAGCATCGGTCCGACCTGCTCTGTCGTCTCGAGGGCGTGCACGAGCAGGACGCGGTCGATCGAATAATCGGCAAAGGGCAGCTCTGCCTCGTCTGCCAGGGCAGCGAGGTTGCGACCGTCCGGCGACCACCCGAGCACGCCGAGCGATGCCGGCATCAAGGCGACCGTGCGCTCCGTGTCCGGCGCCAGGGGTGCCAGGAACGGTGTCGGGTAGCCGATCCCGAGAAGGCGCATCCCGTGAAGGTCGGGCCAGACATGGCCGATGGCGGTACGGATCATGCGCCGCGCCACCTGACCGAGAATGGTGCGATAAAAATCCCGCAAATCCACGACGTCGGAGGCCATCGCGATATCTTAGCATGCCGTTGCCTGCTCACCCGCCCCGGCGGAGCGCCGGCCTTGCAAGGGAGCGCCGATCGATGAAGCGACGCTACGCTACGCCGCACGATCGCCTTTTGTCCGCAACGTCTTGGTCGCCCACGGGTACGGGGCTCGCCGAGCGCATCGAGCTGGTGACGACGCCGCTGAGCCCGGTGCAGGGCAAATCGGTCCCTGGCGCAGGAAAATCCCCCGATGAAAGTCCGGAGCCTCGTCCTAGGCAAGTCCTGTTCGACTGGCCCGTCATCTGTGAATACCTCGACGATATCGCACACACGCCCAAACTCTTACCTGCGGCGGGGCAGGGCGCGATGGGCGGCACTGCGGCTGCAGGCGCCGGGCGGCGGCATCGCCGCACAATAATCTCATGCGCATACGAGGCGAGCCCACCGGAAGACAGGCGCTGGAGCAGTTGGACGGAGGGCCAGACGCGCAAGGCGCACCAGGGCCCGCCGCGTTGGACGGCGAGGACCTGGCCGGCCCGGTAACGATCTGGGCACACCGCAATCGGCTGCATGCTCGGCAACCTCGATCGGCGGTTCCCCGGCGACGGTCGGCGCCGGCGCCAGCGATCCATTTGGTGTGAAAATTTCGCCGAGCGCCATGCAGTGGGCAACCCCAGGGCTAAAGCCGGGGGCTTTCGGTCCAAACGAAAGCCGCGCTTACCAGCTTAAGCTTAAGTCGAAGCGGCAACTCCGAGACTATGCTGTCGCGTTTCGGACAACCCTCGGGATGAGACAAAACGGGTCGTGCTCAAACGCTGTTTGGCAACATTGGCGGGCAGAACGGAAACCAAAATCTTCCCCTCACTAGGCCCCTTACGGGGCAAGTGAGGTCCCGGTCCTTTCCCCATGTCTAGAGCCGGGTATCCGCCCCGGAAGACTGGATGATCGCAACGCCCGCCCGCGAGCCGAGCGGTTTCACGCCCTGATTGTGATGCTGCTGCCCGGCCCTAACAGCGGCACCAAGCCCAGGAGCACCTCCCTCCCAACGGCGACACAGCCGGCAGTGGGAGTGAAATCCGGCGTTGCCGTGTGCAGGAATATGGCACTGCCGGCACCCGGCACGACAGGCTCCATATTGTATCCGATGACGACCAGGAGGTCGTAAAGTTCGTCCCGGCGCCACATCTTCTCGGTGCCGGCGGGATAGGGGAGCCGGACAAGCCGGTTATAGCGGGGATCGCCAGGCTCATCGACCCAGCCGTCGTCCGGCGCTAACCGGCTGACCGGCAGCTTCGATTCGGGTGAAGGGATCCGGTCTGCACGATAATAGACCGAGACCAGCGGGTAGGTGCCGGACGGGGTTGCGCCGTCGCCCTCGTGCTTGCCGGCCTTGACCCCGGCGCGGCCTACCGCCGCGGTGGCGCTGCCGCGGGACCAGTGCAGGCGTCCGCCGTGATATTCGAGATTTTCGTGCCGTATTTGTGCGGCTGCGGACAATCCTGCGACCCCTACCGGTAACGCAAGCAGGAACAGGGCGCGACGGGCGAGCTCCCGGCGATCGCTCCTGCACCTTTCCCGGGATATTGCTATATCATCCATCGTATGTCCGATCCTGTTGTCCGTGCCCGGCCTTTACAACCCAGAGCGATCGACCTCGCCGGCCTGAACGAGGCGCAACGGCGCGCGGTCGAGGCGATCGATGGACCGGTGCTGGTCCTTGCCGGCGCAGGCACCGGAAAGACCCGGGTGCTGACGACCAGGCTAGCGTATATCCTCGCGACGGGCCGGGCGTTCCCTCCGGAGATTCTGGCGGTCACCTTTACCAATAAGGCGGCGCGTGAGATGCGCGAGCGGCTCGAAGCGATGATCGGACGCGCCGCCGAAGGGGTCTGGCTCGGCACCTTTCACGCGATCGCCTCGCGCGTTCTGCGCCGCCATGCCGAGACGATCGGGTTGAGGCCCAGCTTTACGATCCTCGACCCCGACGATCAGCTCCGCCTCCTCAAGCAGATCCTGCAGGCCGAAAACATCAATGAGCGGCAATGGCCGGCCCGCCTGCTGCTCGCCCAGATCCAGCGCTGGAAGGACCGCGGGCTCGGCCCCGAAAAGGTCCCCGCCGCCGATGCCGGCCACTTCGCGCGCGGCCGCGCGATCAGCCTCTATCGGCAGTACCAGGAGCGCCTGGCGACCGTGAACGCCGTCGATTTCGGCGATCTGCTGCTGCACAATCTGGCTCTTTTCACCGGCAACCCCGACATCCTCGCCGAGTATCAGCGGCGATTTCGCTATCTTTTGGTCGACGAATACCAGGACACCAATATCGCCCAATATCTGTGGCTGCGTCTGTTGGCCCAGCAGCGCCGCAATCTGTGCTGCGTCGGCGATGACGACCAGTCGATCTACAGCTGGCGCGGCGCCGAAATCGGCAACATTCTGCGTTTCGAAAAGGATTTTCCGGGGGCAACGATCGCCCGACTTGAGCAGAACTACCGCTCGACCCCGCACATTCTCGGTGCCGCCGGCGGGATGATCACGCATAATCGCGGCCGGCTCGGCAAGACGCTGTGGACCCGGGCGAGCAGCGGCGACAAAGTCGTCGTGCGGCCGGTGTGGGATGCCGAGGACGAGGCCCGCTGGGTAGGCGACGAGATCGAGGCGCTGCAGCGCCTGGGCCACGCACTCAGCGAGGTGGCGATCCTGGTCCGCGCCGGCTCGCAGACCCGCGAGTTCGAAGAGCGGTTCATCACATTGGCATTGCCCTACCGGGTCATCGGCGGGCCGCGGTTTTATGAGCGCCAGGAGATCCGCGATGCGCTCGCCTACCTCCGCCTCATCAATCTCCCCTCGGACGATCTCGCATTCGAGCGCGTTGTGAATAAACCGCGGCGCGGGATCGGCAGCGCGGCAATGCAGGAATTGCACAGCCTTGCGCGCGACGAGCGGCTGCCGCTCGTCGAAGCGGCGCGCGGGATGATTGCCTCCGACCGGCTCAGACCCGCGGCGCGCAATGCATTGGCGGCGTTTATCTCCGCCCTCGACGGCTGGCGAGGACAGGCCGAAAGGGTGCCGCATACCGAGCTCGTGCAAATCGTCCTCGACGAGTCGGGCTACACTGCGATGTGGCAGGCAGACCGCTCACCTGACGCTGCCGGCCGGCTTGAGAACCTCAAGGAACTCGTCGTTGCGATGGCGGAGTTCGAAAATCTCGGCGGCTTTCTCGAGCATGTCGGCCTGGTCATGGACAATGCCGCAGAAGCCGGCGGCGACATGGTCAATCTGATGACGCTGCACAGCGCCAAGGGGCTCGAATTCGACACCGTGTTCCTGCCCGGCTGGGAGGACGGATTGTTCCCCAACCAGCGGGCGATGGATGACAACGGCCTGTCCGCGCTCGAAGAAGAACGCCGCCTTGCGTATGTCGGGCTGACCCGCGCCCGGCAGCGCGCCTTCATCTCCTTCGCCGCCAACCGTCGAATTCATGGACAATGGCAAAACACGATCCGCTCGCGGTTTGTCGACGAACTGCCGCTCGAACATATCGAGATCGTGGCTGAACTCGGTTTACAGCCGGCAAGCGGCTGGGACGCCGGATGGGCGCAGGCGGTCGAGGTTCCCCCGGACGCATGGCAACCTGCGGCAGCCCCGCGCAGGCCTCTGCTTCTCAATAGCGGCCCCGTTCCGCGGAGGGGGGAGGAAGTGCGCAAGGTCGGCGGATTTGCCGTCGGCGATCGCGTCTTTCATCAGAAATTCGGCTATGGCTCGATAACCGCAGTCGAAGACAACAAGCTCGCGATCCATTTCGACGTCGCAGGCGACAAAAAGATCATGGACGCCTTCGTCGAGCATGCGGCGTGAAGGGCATCACGGGCGAGCCGAGCTGGCACTTGGTCGCGCGGGTGCGCGGTGCCGACGCGGCAGCCACGGTGTTTGCACTGCTCGACGAAACGGCCGGTGCCGCATCGGCCTTTGAGGGCGCGGCCGGGGAGTGGCGGATCGAGGCCTACCCGCGATCGCCACTGCTGACACCGGGCCTTGCCGCGCGCCTGGCTCTCGCCGCCGCTGCGGCGGGAGGCACTCTCATCGAAAGCGGCGAGGAGCGGCTTGTGTGGCGCGACTGGCTGGCCGAGAACCAGTTGGCTTTTCCGCCCCTGCGGATCGGTCGATTTTTTGTTTACGGCTCGCACTATCGAGGCCTCCTACCGGCCGGAGCCATCGGGCTCGCGATCGATGCCGCCAGCGCGTTCGGTACCGGCGAGCACCCCTCGACGCGCGCCTGCCTGATCGCCCTTGAACGCCTCGCCCTGCAGCATCGGCCCCGCCGTCCTCTCGACACCGGAACCGGCACCGGGATTCTCGCGATCGCGGCAGCAAAGCTGCTGCGAGGGAAGGTTCTCGCGACCGACATCGACCCCGGCGCGGTTCGCGTCGCACGGTACAACGCAGCGCGAAACGGTGTCGCCGGCCTCGTGCGGGTCCGCCAGGCCGCGGGTTATCGCGATCGCGCGATCCGTCGAATACCGTACGACCTTGTCCTGGCGAATATCCTCGCCCGCCCCCTGGCCCTGATGGCGGCCGACCTGGCACGCAATCTGGCGCCGGACGGGCGGGTGGTGTTGTCGGGATTGCTTCGTCGACAGGAGCCCGCCGTGCTCGCCCCCTACCGCGGCTGCGGTCTCGTTCTGGAGCGCCGTCTAGCGATCGAAGAATGGTCGACGCTGATCCTGAGGCGTCGGCGCGGCTCAGGGATGGCGGCAGGGTCGCGGCCCCTGCCTCCGGCGGGAAGACGGCTCAGGCCTCCCTGGGCTGCGCGAACGCCTTACGGCCGCGGAGCGGGCGCGAAGACAACTCGGGTTCCGGCATCGGAACACCCTGCAGGAGGGCGTCGATCTGAGAACGGTGGATCCCGATATCGGCGAGCGCGTGATCGTCGAGAGCCTTCAATTCAGCGTAAGCCCGTTCCCGACGCCGCCACTCGGAGAAAGCTCTCCCGGCAGAAATAAGGAAGTTTACTATGAACATGACTGAGACTCCTGCACGCCGCTTTTGCTGCGCTGCACAAGAATGGGTGCTGCAGTGCGCAATTGCAAGCGTGCTGCGGCAACCCAGCCATGCGTAGAAATCCCATGGGGCACGCGAAACGAGCGAGAGGAGCAGCCAATGAAATCGGGCGCGACGCAGCCGGATCGAGCCGAGCTCGCGGGATTGTTGCGGGCGGCGGGATCACCTTATGGTTGCGACAGTCTCGAGGCTTTGATCGAGGGAGTCCTCGCAGCGCCGCCCGGAGCCGGGACGAGCTGGCACGCCCTGGTCGCCGACCCGGTGACGCCCGCCCTGGCCAGCCAGCTCGAGGCGCTGCGGGCCGCGATGGCGGCCCGTTACCGCGATGGCCTGGCGGCCGAGGACTTCGTGCGGCTGCCCCGCGGCGAGCGTCTGGGTCTGCTGCGGCAGGAATTCGCTGAGCAGGGCCTCGACGGCTTCATCGTTCCGCGCGCCGATGCGCATCAGGGCGAATACGTTCCGCCCTGCGGACAGCGTCTGGCCTGGCTCACCGGCTTTACCGGGTCAGCCGGTCTCGCCGTGGTGCTGCGCGATCGCGCGGCACTTTTCATCGACGGCCGATATACATTGCAGGCGGCCGCTCAGGTGGATGCCGGCCTGTTCGAGATCCATCACTTAATCGAGGATCCGCCGGCACAGTGGATACAAGCGGCGCTGAGCGCCGGCGCCATCCTCGGATACGACCGGTGGCTGCATACCCCGCATGAGGTCGAGAGGTTTCGCCTCGCAACGGAAAGGGCCGGCGGCGCGCTTCGCGCGGTGCCCGATAATCCTCTTGACCGGGTCTGGCCGGGGCGGCCCGCGGCACCGCTCACACCGGTGGTGCCGCATCCGGACGGGTTTGCCGGTGAGAGCGCACAGTCAAAACGCACCCGGATCGGCAGCACCCTGCACCGGGACGGGGTTGCGGCGGTCGTCCTGACGATGCCCGAATCCATCGCCTGGCTACTTAACATTCGCGGCGGCGACGTGCCGCACACGCCGTTGCCGCTGTCTTTTGCGATCCTGCGCGGGGACGGGGCGGTCACGCTGTTTGTTGACCGGCGCAAGCTCGCGCCCGGCATCGAACGCCATCTCGGCAATCAGGTGACAATAGCGCCCCCCGAACGGCTGGGGCTCGCACTCGACGAGCTTGCCGCGGCAGGGGGCCGTGTGCAGGCCGACCCGGGTACCGCCGCCTCCTGGATCTTTGACCGCCTCGAGGCGGCGGGAGCAGAAATCCACCGCGCGGCAGATCCGTGTCTGCTGCCGAAGGCCTGCAAGAATGCGATCGAACTCGACGGCACGCGCGCCGCGCATCGCCGCGACGGGGCGGCGCTGACGCGCTTTCTCGCCTGGCTGTCGCACGAGGCTCCAAAGGGCGAACTTTCCGAGATCGCCGCCAGCGACCGGCTCGAGGCGTTTCGTCGGGAGAACGAGAATTTTCGCGATCTGAGCTTTCCGACGATATCGGGAGCGGGCCCCAACGGAGCGATCGTCCATTACCGGGCCATGCCCGAGACCGAAAAACGTCTGCAGCCCGGCACCCTCTATCTCGTCGACTCCGGCGCTCAATATCTCGACGGAACCACCGACGTGACCCGCACGGTAGCAGTCGGCGAGCCGACCCCGGAGATGCGCGAGCGTTTCACGCGGGTGCTTAAAGGCCATATCGCCCTGGCCCTGGCGCGCTTTCCGAAAGGTACCACCGGGACGCAGCTAGACGCGTTTGCGCGTCGCGCACTCTGGCAGGCGGGGCTCGACTACGACCACGGCACCGGACACGGTGTCGGCAGCTATCTCGGCGTCCACGAGGGTCCGCAGCGGATCTCGAAAGCGCCGAACGGTCAAGCGCTGCTGCCCGGAATGATCGTCTCGAACGAGCCCGGCTACTACAAAACCGGCGCCTACGGCATACGGATCGAAAATCTGGTTGTCGTGCAGCCGGCCGACGGTACGGCCGAACGCGAAATGCTGGGTTTCGAGACTCTGACCTTGGCGCCGATCGACCGCAACCTGATCGAACCTGCGCTGCTCGAAGGCGAGCAGATCGCCTGGCTCGACGCCTATCACCAAAGGGTCCGCGAAACCCTGACCCCGCTCGTCGACGAAGACACCGCCCGGTGGCTCGCCGAGGCGACCGAGCCGCTTGGAAGAACCTGACCGAAGGGCTCTTTTTACGCCTCTTCAGTGCGCCGGCGCGCCTGCTGCGCCTCTTCCCAGTTGCTGCCGTCAAAGAAGTGGCGCGGCCGCAGTTCTGCCGGGTCGATCCCGTCGAGACAGCGGGCGTTGACGCTGATCTTGTCCGGGTCCGAGCGCGGCACGTAAAAGGGGTGCATCCCGCAATGCCGGCAGAAAGTGTGCTGTGCGGTATTGGTATTGAACTGATAAGTCGTCAGTTCCCGTTCGCCCCGCACCAGCTCGAACTGCTCCGGCGGAACAATGACGTGCAGGATCCCCTTCTTTGTACAAACCGAGCAGTTGCATTCGAGCATCGTCGACAAATCGGCCCGTATCCGGAACTGGACGCGCCCGCAATGACAACTGCCCTGGTAGCTTTCGAGCATGGCCCGTTTTCTCCGGTCTTTCTAACGGTCCTGGCGATGGCGCTCCAGCGCCTCGAGTTGGCGGGTGAGGGTGTCGATTTGCGCTTCCAGCCGCTTCAGCCGGGGATCCTCGGCTTCGGGCTGCTTTGCCCGGGTGTTCGCCGGCGCCGGTTTTTCGTCCTGCCCATAAGGTGCGAGCATCTTCAGCGCGCGCTCGAACAGCGCGATATTCCGCTTCCCGACTTCCTCAAACTGACCAAACGGAAACATCCCGATCGTCGCTTGCAGGTTCTTGCGCACCTCTTCCTGATTGCGGGCAAAGGCTATCATTGCCTGTTCGAGGTAGCTGGGCACGAGAAACTGCATGCTGTCCCCATAAAGGCTGATCAACTGCCGCAGAAAACTGATCGGCAGCAGGTTCTGCCCCTTCTGCTCCTGCTCGACGATGATCTGAGTGAGAACCGAGCGGGTAATGTCCTCGCCGGTCTTGGCGTCTTGCGCGACGAAATCTCCCCCCTCCTTGATCAACTTAGCCAGATCGTCGAGCGTTACGTAGCTGCTGGTCGCGGTGTTGTAGAGGCGGCGATTGGCGTATTTCTTGACGACGACAGGTTTGGCCGGGGCCGGGTCATCGGGGTTGGTATTCATGCGCGCGTTTTCCCGCTTCGGAAGAAGTCTCCCCCCGCAACAATACAGGGTTTCGACACGATCGCCTCATCAAACACGCGCCGCGAGGCGATCGGCCCCTTTCGCGGTCCGGCTCAGGGCATATATTCGGCGCGATGACCGACGCCTCGGACCTCGCCCGGCATTTCCTGGCCCTCTGGGAGGAATACCTGACGGCATTCCTCTCGGATCCCTCCCAGGTGGGGCTGCTGCAGGGCTGGGTAAAGGCCGTCGCAGCCCTTGCCGCCGACACCCGGGCGCCTGACCACGGCCCGGATGCACGGGAATCGCAAACCGGATCGCCGGCTGACACCGCGTCCGTTGCCAGCCCATCTGACGAGCGCAATCACGCTGTGGCTGAGCTCGCGCGCCGCGTTGGCGAGCTTGAGGAGCGAATGGCAGCCATCGAGCGGCGCCGGCCGCCGGTTGTGCAAGCTCGTCGCCGAAATCGACAGGTGCGGGCGCGATAAGGTCGCTGCCGCGCTCGACGGCGAGATCGCGCGTCGCGCTGAAACTTGGCTTGCCGGCCTCGAGTCGTACCGTGGCCATCCGTTTCGCCGTTGCCGCCAGAAGGCGCCGGTTCTGTGGCAGGCGGGTACGACCCGGCTGCTCGATTACGGCCGCAGCCGTGATGGCCCGATCGTGATGGTCGTGCCGTCGCTGATCAACCGGTTCCACGTACTCGACCTGTTGCCCGAGCACAGCTTTCTGCGCCATTTGGCCAAGGCAGGATTGCGACCGGTCGTCGTCGATTGGGACGCTCCGGGCGAAGCTGAACGTCATTTCCGGCTGAGCGAGTATGTCACCGAGCGGCTCGAAGCCGCATTTGCCGCCGCACAGCGGATCGCGCCCGGACCGATCGGGATCATCGGCTACTGCATGGGCGGGTTGCTGGCACTCGCGCTCGCCTTGCGCCGCCAGCACGACACCGGCTGCCTGGCGCTACTTGCGACCCCTTGGAATTTTTATGCCGAGAGCGGCAAGCCGGCGTCGCTGGCGCACGCGATCGCCGACATCCTGCCGGCGACCTGCAGTCCGGACGGCACGGTGCCCGTCGATGTCATTCAGACCCTCTTTTTTGTCCTCGATCCGTTTGCCGCCGAGCGTAAATTCATCCGCTTCGCTTCGCTCGCCGAGGAGAGCCCGGCTGCACGCAGCTTCGTCGCGCTCGAGGACTGGGTGAATGACGGGGTGCCCTTGCCGCTCGGTGTGGCGCGCGAGTGCATGCGCTCCTGGTACGGCGATAATGACCCCGGACGCGGTCTGTGGCGGGTCGCCGGCCAGTTGGTCGATCCGAAGCTGCTGCGCCGGCCGGTTCTGGTCGTGGTGCCGAGCCGCGACCGGATCGTACCGCCGAGCTCCGCCGAGCCGCTCGCAGTGGAGACCGGCGCCACCGTGTTGCGGCCACGGCTGGGGCATGTCGGCATGATGTCCGCGGCCCGTGCCCCGGCGCTGCTCTGGACCCCGATTGCGGAATGGCTGCGAACCCGACTGAGGAAAGCTCGCTGAATTATTGGCCGCCGTCCAGGATGGACCGAATGGTAGGCTCCCGGGCACGCCGACGGTGCGGAAGAGGCGCAATGATAACGTGATAACGATTGTTCGAACCCAGCTGAGCGGCCCAGCATCCCCGATGCTTCGAGCCCCCATCGCCTCGTGGCGGACGGACAACCCATGTTGGCGAAGGCCGTCCGGCCCCCCTCGGGTGAGCCGGTATGGCCGCCGGGCGGGCGCTCAAGTCGAGCCCCGGCCAGAAGCAGCGCCAACTCCGAGAAAAAACCGTCGGCGATCCGCGCGCGGTCGGAGCGAGTTAACCGCGAGAGTGCCCGGATCGCAACACGCTGCATCGCTGCGGGCCGATCTCGGACTGCGCCTTTGGCCTCCCGGTACAATTTTGCGCTACCCCGGCCCGCGGGCTTGTCAGCAAGGTCAGGCAGATGCCGGATCCGGTCCTCCGTATCCTCGAAGAAACCCAAAATTCATAGTTAATTTTGTGGATACATATTGCAACCTTAGCGGACCCGCCACAAGATGGCAGGGTTGTCCGCGACTGTGTGCCTCAACGGTGCACATTGCCCTGCCATCGCAACCGGCTGGCAGGGCCAGAAGCCCCGGTCGTCACGGCCGGGGTTTTCTCTTCAAATCGGGAGGGGTACGCGCGGACGCGGCTCGCCGCCACAGCCGGCCACTTTCGAGGAGCTGCCACACTGCCAGCACCGGCAAGCCGATCGTGATGTCGCGGGCGCGCTTGAGGAACGAGAGCGCGAGCGCCGTTTCAGGCGCCAGCCCAAAGTTCGCGCCGAGGAGAATATAAGCGCCCTCCTGCACCCCGACCGCGTTCGGAACCGCAAAAGCGACGCTGCGAGCGGCATAGAGCAGGCTCTCTATCACCAGCACCGCCAGGAAGCCGAGCGGTACCCCGGCGAGCCGCAAGGCCACCCATGCTTCGCAGGTACTGGCGATCCAGCAGGCGAGGTGAAGCAGAAAGCTGATCCATATCCTGGCGCGCCACCGATAGATGTCGTCAAAGGCGGCATGAAGTGCGCTCGCGCCGGCGGCTGCCTTGTCGGCCCAGCTGCGGCGGAGCATCTGCCCGGCCCGGCCCAGCAGATCGAACCCCCTGCGCTGGACCGCGACAAAGGCCGCGGCCAGAATCGCCGCCACACTCAGTCCGATCGCGACCGGAGCCAGCACCGCCGTCTGCGGCCTGCGATAGAAGAGCCAGCAAGCGGCGAGCGCCGTATAAACAAGCTGCGCGAAGAACTCGAGGGTCACATCGACTGCCGTGCTCGCCGTCGCGGAAGCGCCGGGGACACCCGTGATCGTGACGGCGCGGACTCCCAGGACATAGCCGCCTATTTGCGAAAGCGGCAAGAGTTCGCACCCGGAGTCGCGAACCAGGCGGCCCCAGATCGGCACCCGGGCGCGCGTGCCGGGCAACAGCACAGCCCAGGCGATCCCCATGACCGCGATGAGCACGAGATGAATGCCGCTGATCGCCACGAACCCGGTCCAGCCGAAGGCAATCAGCGAACCGATCACGGAGCCAAGCCCGAAATGCGTGACGAGCGCCGCGAGCAACGTGAGGCCGCAAAGCGCGGCGAACACGGACAGCAGCTTCACGCACGCTCTTCCTGGACCCCGCGCAGGCCGGTCCCGAGATGCAACCCGGTGAGCGCAAGACGGGCTAGCGTCGGCAAAAACCGGGGCCGCAGCAGGTCGGGGTCGAACTCCCCCATTCGCCTTTCGTGCTCAACGCAACATTCCTGCACGAAGCGGCGCAACGTGAAGCCGTCGAGAAAAACATTTGCCTGGGTCGCAGAGAAATCCTTGCCGTCGTTTGCCTGACGGCCGCGCCGGATCGTCGCGAGAAGCCGGCCGATCGCCCGACCATAGTACCGCGCCGAGGTTACGCCGCGCCGCCACCGCGCGCGGCGGCCACTGGCCGCTTGCTGCCAGGCCATCCAGTTGATGAAAAAGACGATATGCCGCGTTTCCTCGCGCATCAGCATATCAAAGATGTCAAACAGCGGCTCCGGCAGAAAACCTGAGCGGCGCGCGATCTTGAACACGCCGAAACCAAGGAACGAATCAAGACACTCGCCATAGCCGAAATCGGCGAACGCGCCGCACAGGTCGGCCGCCGTCACCTTTTCCAGCGGACGCTCGTCGGCGGCGATGTCATATCGCCTGATCATGACCCGCAGCAGCTCGGCATGGCGCGCCTCTTCGAGCCCCTGAAGGGCCACCGCCTCGCGCACCAGCGGATCGGCGATCGTCCGCGCATACGCGGCGACGATCGCGCCCGCGCGGCGTTCGGTGTAGAGCACCTCCTGCCAGAACGGGATGCCGCGTAACCGATCGAGCGCCGCCTGGTCGAGATCGGGCCAGGTCAGGGCCCCGGGGTCGAACCGACAGTGACTCGCGATGAACTGCCGGCAGAACCGCTCCTTATGCTCGTGCGACCCGATCTTCATCAGGGTGACGCGGCCGCCGTCGGCCGCCGCATAAAGCGGCGGGCAAATCGCACCAAACGCGGCACAAAATTGGGCCGCAACAGGCGATCGTCGTACCCGGAGAGCCGCTTCTCGTTCTCTTCCAGGCAGACATCGAACAGGTCCGCAAGCGACAGATCGCCCGCGCCCACCGCCTTGCTGCCGGTCAGCGTGAAATTGTTGTCCTGGGGTGCCGATCCCGTCGCGTCGTCGACGGCACCGCCGTACCCTCGAACCAGTCCGATCCGCTCCCAAACCAGGAAAACCCAGACCGCGAGGACCTTGCCCATGAAAACGGGGCGCCGCCAGAGTGGAAGGTTGCGTTTGTGCCAGGCCACCCAATTGGCAAAAAACAGAATATGCCGGCCCTCCTCCTGCATGATCGGTTCGAACGTCTCGACCAGCGCCGAAGGAAAGAAGCCCGAACGCTTTGCCAGCGCGAAGAGGCCGAACGCGAAGAAACTGTCGATGCACTCGCTGAACCCGGTCACCATGAAGGCCCACTGCGGGTCACGCGGTTGCGGGTATTCCGGTTCCGGCGCCAGCTCGATCCCGTAAGCCTCGACCAGGTTGGAGAGAACCTGCTTGTGCCGCCCTTCCTCAAACCCATCGAGCTCGACTGCTCGCCGCAGCAACGGATCGTCGACCATTTCGGCGTAGCTCAGCACACGCATGCGAGCCTTGCCCTCGGTCTGCACGGCGATGTTCCAGATCGGCAGCGCGACCAGCCGGGCGCGCGTGTCGCGGTCGAGAACGGGCCAGTCGACGATCGAAGGCTTGTATGGATTGTGCGTGTCGAGCAGCATGCGGCAGAATGCCGCCTTGTGCGCAAGGCTGCCGGGGTTGATCGGCCCGGGCTCGGCTGCCGTCCATACCCTGGCGGCGCGATCGGCGGCGCTGAGCGCCGCGTCATCTAAAATCACCATCACCTTCCCCGTTGCGACCCGCCCCCATGGCCGGCCGGCCGGACCACACAGGCCGGACGCTTCGACAACGCCCCGCGCAGACGGTTACATCCCGCCATTGACCGCGCCGGGCAGTCCCACTATATAGCCGCCTTCTCTCGAATGAGATGCCGTCTTTGGAGCAGGTGCCGTGAAGCGCACTTACCAGCCCAGCAGGCTCGTCCGCAAGCGCCGTCACGGGTTCCGCGCGCGAATGGCAACGGTGGCGGGGCGTCGGGTTCTCGCCTCGCGCCGCGCAAAAGGCCGTAAACGTCTGTCGGCGTGAGCCGTCGCCGACCGCGCGCCGGCGCCTTGTGATCAAGGGGCTCGATCAACTTAAAGCGCGGGCCGATTTTGTGCGGCTCACGGCGACCCGTTGCCGGGCGGCCGGGCCGGGCCTGGTTCTCCAGTCGGCGCCGCAGCCTGAGGGATTGAGGGGCAGCGCGTCGCCTATAAGGGTGGGATTCACCGCGAGCCGCAAAATCGGTAACGCCGTAACCCGCAACCGGGCCAAGCGCAAGCTGCGTGAGGCAGCGCGCGCAGTTCTGCCGCTGCGCGGGAAACCGGGTACCGACTATGTGCTGATTGCCCGGGAGGGCACGGCAGCGCGGCCCTTCGCGGCGCTCGTGGCCGATCTTGAGGCGTCGCTACGGCGGATCGAAGCCGGGGCGCGCCGGCGAACTGCCGCGCAAGACGATTGAGCACGCTGCGCTCAGGATCGCATGAAACGCCGGACAAGGCGCATGACGCGCGGCATCACGCTGGGGCGCAGCAGCCGCGGGTCATAGCCTGAAAAGCGCCGTTCGTGCTCCCTCAGACAGATGTCGATGACCGCCGCAGCGGAGACATTTCCGCTGCCGATCGCCTTGCTGCCGGTGAAGACGAAGTTGTTGTCCTGGGACTCCGCTCCGGCCGGAGCCCCATCGATGCCGCGGGCAATGCCGATCCTTTCCCAGATGAGAAAGGCCCAAGCCGACAGGATCTTGGCGGCGAAAGAAATTCTGCGCCATGGCGGCAGATTACGCCGGTACCACGCCACCCAGTTCACGAAGAAAAGGATGTGACGGCATTCCTCCTGCACCACCGGCTCGAATGTGTCGACGAGCTCAGGCGGAAAGAAACCCGACTGCTTGGCGAGCGCAAACAGACCGAAGGCAAAGAAAGTGTCGACGCATTCACAAAATCCCGCGAGCAGGAATGCCCATTCCGGATGCTGCGGCGGGTGATATTCGGGCTCCGGCGCCAATTGAATACCGTAGGCCTCGATCAGGTTCGAAAGGACCTGCTTGTGCCGCATTTCCTCAAAACCGTCGATCTCGATCGCTTCACGCAGCAACGGGTCGCTGACCTTCTCGGCGTAGCTCAGGACCCGCAGCGTCGCGTTGCCCTCGGTCTGCGTCGCAATATCCCAGATCGGCAGGCTGACCAGCCGGTCGCGCGCCTCGCGCTCCAGGGCCGGCCAATCGACGATCGAGGGTCGGTAAGGATTGTGGGTGTCGAGCAGCATGCGGCAAAAAGCCTGTTTGTGCGCTTCGCTGCCGAGAACAATCGGCCCCGTCTCTTCGGCTCTCCAGTTCCGAGCAGCGCGGTCGGCCCGGCACACCTCTGCGGCATGTGGCCTCAGAAACGCTTCTCCTCGTTCGGTTGCCTCCGACATAGTGCCCCTTCACGCGTTAGAGACGAACGGTCAGCCGACCCCCAAATATTCTACGCGCATGCCGGAGCGGCCGTGACCCTTGGATCGGCTCCAGCGTTACTAAATAGTGGAACAACGCCGTCCGCAAGTGCCACTGCGGGTTCCGCGGCCCGTATGGCAACAACTGCCGGCGGGGTTGTAAGGCCGGACCCGCACTCCGATTTTCTTGCTGTAGCCGTGCCCGCTGCCGTGCTGCGGGGCGTGTTTGATGTATTGTCCAATCGGTCCGTCGCCGGAGGTTCCTGGCTGCCGAATGCTTGTACGGGTCAGGTTCGCCCCCCGTCTGGATTACTGGTAAAACCCGACCCGCAAGCGTGCACACTGAGGCCGCGGCGGTCCCATTATGCCGGATCGGCGGGCCGGAGCGAGGGCACGGCCGAGGCGTCGTTGTGCCGCCACAGACAAACTCGTTACGGCAGCAAAGTGGCCGAGGCACCCCGCTGGAGTGGTGAGATGGAACGGCAAAATCGTGCGGGGGTGCTGAGCGTGACGCTGCAGCTCACGCTGCGCGTCTATCAGCTGCTGGTGTCGCCGTTGCTGCCGCCCTCCTGCCGTTTTTTCCCGAGCTGCTCGCAATACGCGATCGAAGCGATCGAGCGGCACGGCCCGGTACGGGGTGCGGCGCTGGCGCTGCGCCGGCTCATGCGCTGCCACCCTTGGGGCGGCAGCGGCTATGATCCGGTCCCGCCGCCGGGCTTTGAGCGCGTGCGCCACGGCCTGCGCCGCGAACCCGCCGTGACCGATCCTTCTGACTAACGACCACGAGATGGAACAACGCAACCTTCTCATCGCGATCGTGCTCTCGGTCGGGATTCTCGTCGCTTTTCAATTCGCGTTCGAGCGCCTGCGTCCGCCCCAGCCTCCCGCGCCGACGCACGCGACGGCACCAGCCCCGTCGGGCCCCGCCGGCCAGTCCGCACCTCCGGCTCCCACGGCATCCACGCACAACCCCGGTGCCAATGCCCCGCAGGCGGTGCCGGCACATACAGTCCAGTCGCGCCAGGCCGCTCTCGCCGATCAGCCACGCATCAAGATCGATACGCCGCGACTGCACGGCTCAATCAATCTGGTCGGAGCGAGGTTCGACGACCTCACCCTCGCCACTTATCACGAGACGGTGGATCCCAAGAGCCCGGAGGTCGTGCTGCTGCAACCGCCTGGAACCGCAGACGCCTATTTCGCCCAATTCGGCTGGGTGGGATCACCTGGTCTCGAGTTGCCGGGCGCCGACACGAAGTGGACGGCATCGGGCGATCGGCTGACCCCGGGGCATCCGCTGACCCTGACATGGAGTAACGGGAAAGGACTGACCTTCACGCGCACGATCAACGTCGATAAGGATTACATGTTCACTGTCGACGATGCCGTAAAAAATACCGGCTCGACGCCGCTCAAGCTAACCCCTTACGGATTGGTCAGCCGTAGCGGGACACCGCCCGTCTCCGGCTATTACCTGCTATACGAGGGGCCGATCGGTTATCTCGACGGCGCGATTCGCAACGTGAAATACGCGTCGCTCGCGCTGGACAAGCCTACCGATTTCACCTCCACCGGCGGCTGGCTCGGCTTTACTGACAAATATTGGCTGACGGCGCTGGTCCCGCCGCAAGGGGACGCGGTCAAGGCGCAGTTTCGCAGGGCCGTCGACCCCGACAAAGTTGACCACTATCAGGTCGATTATACAGCCGACCCGGTCACCGTACCCGCCGACGGGACGGTGTCAACGTCGACCCGCTTCTTCGCCGGCGCCAAGGAGCTCGATCTCCTGCAGTCCTATGCAGCCTCGGGCATCCCGCTCTTCGATTACTCGATCGATTTCGGCTGGTTCTGGTTCCTGACAAAGCCGATCTTCCGGATCCTGCTGCTCCTCGAAGCCCTCCTGGGCAATTTCGGTGTGGCGATCCTGCTATTTACGTTCTTCGTCAAGCTGGTGTTCTTTCCGCTGGCGAACAAATCCTATAACGCGATGAGCAAGATGAAGCTGCTGCAGCCGGAGATCCAGAAGCTGCGCGAGCGGTTTCCCGACGACAAGGCGCGCCAGCAGCA
>JAFMSA010000584.1 GCA_017353855.1 Alphaproteobacteria bacterium | reverse complement strand
CGATGCCTTCGCTTCATTTGCACGCGGACTGACTTCCCATTTTCGCTGTTCGCGGCATGGTGGAACCGCATTTGACGATTGTGCACCGCCGCCTCGAGCTTGAACGCGCAACGCTGCCCGGTGCGAACCGGCAGGCACCGTGCATCGCAGATGGTCGGGCGAGCTTTACGAGGTGCGGCCGCGGCGCGAGCGGGTATCCGGCATTCGTGGGCCGGATCTGTCCCGGGAAAGGACTGCACAACGCGATCGAAATCGCCGCTCGCGCCGGCATTGCGCTGAAGATCGCGGCAAAGGTCGACAAAGCCGATCCGGCTTATTACAACTTCACAGGCAAATGCCTGCGGAGTGTCGAATTCATTGGCGAAATCGGCAAGAAGGACAGGGGAGACCCGGTGGCGCTACTGTTCCCGATCGACTGGCCGAGCCGTTCGGCTTGATGACGATCGCGGCCATGGCCAATCGAACCCCGGGTCTCGCCTTTAAGCGTGGTGCCGTGCCGGGAACTGTCGAGCACGGGCTGAGCGGTATCGTCGTCGACGGTGTCGAGGACGCACCGGCTGTGCTCCCGGCGTCGATCGCAGTGGACCGAACGCGCATTCGCCGCCGCTTCGAGGAGCGCTTCTCGCTCGAGCGTAGGGCGTGCGATGACATTGCCCTTCACGGCGAGGTGCTGAGCCGCGGTGGCGCGAGCGCGCGTGTGCCGGCCGGCATGGCGGATCAACCGGCGCGGGACGCCGCCTGACCGGGGCCGGCGACATCACTGCGGCGACCGCATCGCCGCTGCGCGCCGGCGAGCGCGACGCATCGCGCTTCTATATCGGGTCGCGTGTTTCTTTTCAGGAGCTTCGCTCGCGCACGCTTAAATGCGGTCACGCCGTCGGCCTGTTCGATCGGCGCGGCGACATCGTCGGCGGAAGAGGCAGCTCCGACGGCATCTATCTTCACGACACGCGGTTTCTCTCGCAGCTCGAGCTGCGGCTGAACGGGGTCCCGCTTCTCCTCCTGAGCTCGAATGTGCAGGAGGACAATGCGGTGCTGACGGTCGATCTGGCGAACCCCGACCTGATGCTGCGCGAGGGCGTCCTGTTGCGCGGCGAGCTCATCCATGTCAATCGCCTGAAATTCATTTGGGAAAATACGTGTTACGAGCGGCTGCTCGTGCACAATTTCGATACGCGGGCTCATTCGATCACGCTCGGCATCGGCTTCGGCGCGGATTTTGCCGACGTCTTCGAGATAAGAGGCCAAAATCGCGCGCGGCGCGGCCGGGTCACCGCGGAACGCCTGTCCGAGGCGTCGGTTGCGCTGCGCTATCTCGGTCTGGACGGGGTCGAGCGGGTCACCCGCCTCGAATTCGAACCAAAACCGGCCCAACTGGATGCCGAAACGGCGCTGTTCGAATTCTCGCTGGCGCCGGGGGAAGGGGCGCGATCGATCTTAAGCGTCGCGTGCGGCGAAGGAGAACGGGGGCACGGTACCGGCAGGCAGTTTTACAGTGCGCTGCGAACCGCCCGGCGGGCGCTCAGGAATTCCAGTGGCCGGGCGGCGAGCCTGGACAGCTCGAATTCGCTGTTCAACGAATTTGCCCGCCGCTCGGTCGCGGACCTCTACATGCTACTGACCGATACGCCCTTTGGCCCGTATCCTTTCGCCGGAATCCCCTGGTTCAGCACGCCCTTTGGGCGCGACGGCATTATCACCGCACTGTTCACGCTGTGGATCGATCCGGCGATCGCCAAGGGCGTGCTGCGCTTCCTCGCGGCGACACAGGCCACCGAGACCGACCCTGAACGCGATGCCGAGCCGGGGAAGATCCTGCACGAAATGCGCGACGGCGAGATGGCGCGCCTGCGCGAGGTGCCGTTCGCGCGGTACTACGGCAGCGTCGATGCCACACCGCTTTTTGTGCTGTTGGTCGGCGAATATTTCCAGCGCACGGGCGATCTCGACACGGTTCGCGAGCTGTGGCCGAACGTCGAGGCGGCGCTTCGCTGGATCGATAGCTGCGGCGATCCCGACGGCGACGGGTTTGTCGAGTACCAGCGCAAGAACGCCAACGGCCTGATAAACCAAGGGTGGAAGGACTCGCACGACGCGGTCTTCCACGCCGACGGTCGGTCCGTCGATGGCCCGATCGCGCTGTGTGAGGTTCAGGCCTATGTCTATGGCGCAAAGCGGCACGCCGCGAGCGTGGCTGCCGCACTCGACCGCCCGGTGCAGGCGGCGATGCTTTCTCAGCAAGCAGAAACGCTGCGCGAACAATTCGAGGCCGCGTTCTGGTGCGATGAGCTGTCGGCCTATGCGCTGGCGCTCGATGGCGCAAAAAAACCGTGCCGCGTCGTTACGTCCAATGCCGGCCACGCGCTGCTGACCGGCATTGCCGAGCCGGAACGGGCCACGCGCGTCGCCGACACACTTCTCGGAACCAGCTGCTTTTCGGGATGGGGAGTGCGCACCCTGGCGCGCTCGGCCAGGCGCTATAACCCGATTTCCTACCACAATGGCTCGGTTTGGCCGCACGACAACGCGATCGTCGCATTGGGCATGGCCCGCTACGGATTGAAGTCAGGCGTGCTGAGGATCTTCCGCGGTCTGTTCGAAGCCGCCGGCCATATGGATTTGCGGCGGCTTCCCGAGCTGTTCTGCGGGTTCGCGTGGCGGCGGCTGACCGCACCGACCCTCTATCCCGTCGCGTGCGCGCCGCAGGCCTGGGCGAGCGCCACCGCCTTCGCGCTGGTCCAAGCAAGCCTCAGCCTGAGCTTTGATCACGGTGGCGAGGAGATCCGGTTCGATCGGCCGGTCCTGCCGGATTTCCTCGATCAGCTGCATCTGCGCGGTCTGCAGGCGAAAAACGGGGTGGCCGACATCGTGCTGCAGCGATACGGCAGCGAGGTCTCGGTCAACATCACCCGCCGGCACGGGAATGTACCGATCGTTATCCTGCGCTGAGTTCCGCCGCACCCCTAAAAGCCTACTCGCAGAGCCGCTGCCGTCCGGCCGAAATAGGCTTGGGGTTCCGACGGCCGCGCGTGGAGCGCCTGCTCCATGCGCCGGATGCACCGGTCGGTGGTGTCGAACACCCTGTGCCAGGTCGCGGACTGCGAGAGGTTTGCCAGCAGGCATTCGTCGAAGAAATTGTAGGTACGGTGAGCCTGACAGCCGAAGGACGGCCGGTCTCTACGGGCGGCGGTGAGGATCACGCGGTTGGGCGCCTCCATTTTCCCGGACGCAAAGCTGCCGCTGTAGCAGGCCGAAACGATGACGATCGTCGGAACCGCGGCACAACCGCGGGACAGCGCCCGGGCAAGCTCGTCGGGGCTCAGCGCGCGGTTCGAGCGGGCGAGCCACACACCGGCGTCGCGCTCGCCATGCGAGGTCAGGAAGATCAGGCACCGGTCGCCCGGGCGGGCCGGCAGCTCCGCAATGTCCCGCAACAGAGTGTCGGCCGAGGCGGGCTCGGCGCCGCCGGCAAGCTCGCCCGCGCTCGCGCTCAGGCGGTGAATGTCGCCGGCAGGAACGCCCGCCTCCGCGAGGCGCTG
>JAFMSA010000098.1 GCA_017353855.1 Alphaproteobacteria bacterium | reverse complement strand
GACGCACTGGCCCAGCTGTTGATGGTCATCATTTTTATCCTACTGGTATTCACCGCGGGCCAGTTCTATTTGGGTATTGCCCTGTCCGGGCGAGACCAGGCTCTGCAGAAACTGCAGCAGCAGGTCAATGAGTTGGCGAACCAGCTCTCCTCGGAGCGACGTACCAGCGAGCAGCTGCGCGCCGGCTCGGCCAGACTGTCCTCGCAGCTCACGAGTGTGCTTACCGAACGTGATGAGCTGACGGGCAAGTTACGCGAACTCGAAGGCCGCCTCGCTTCCGAGCAGGAAAAGACCTCGCTCGCACAAAAACAGGTCGATGCCGGCGACGTCCGCATCCGCGACTTGGGCGGCCGCGCCGAACGGGCAGAGCAGGCGCTGAACGCGGAGAAGGAGACCAGTCGCCTAGCCTTTGCCCAGGTCCAAGATTTGAATGCCCAGATCGCCAGCTTGCGCGAGCAGCTGTCAAAGATCGCAGCAGCGCTCCAGGTCTCCGAGGCTAAGGTCAAGGAACAGCAGGGGCAGATTGTCGATCTCGGCAGGCGGCTCAACATGGCGCTCGTCAACAAAGTCGAGGAGCTGGCGCGCTACCGGTCCGAGTTTTTCGGCCGGTTGCGCGAGATCATCGGGGATCGGCCGGATATCCGCGTTGTCGGCGACCGCTTCGTGTTCCAGTCCGAGGTGCTGTTCTCCCCGGGAAGCGCCCAACTCGGCGATGATGCCAAAAAACGGCTCCGCCCGGTCATCATGGCGCTGAAGGAGATTGCCGCCAAAATCCCGCCGGACATCAACTGGATATTGCGGGTGGATGGACATACCGATCACCGCCCGATCAGCACCCCCCAGTTTCCGTCGAATTGGGAATTGTCGACCGCCCGCGCGATATCGGTTGTGCAGTTCGCGATTGATCAGGGAATACCCGCTGAGCGACTCTCCGCAGCCGGTTTCGCGGATAAGCAGCCGCTCGACCCGGGCAATAACGAAGACGCTTACCGGCACAATCGCCGCATCGAGCTAAAACTGACCGAGCGATGACCGTGACCGCTGATGGAGTTGTCGTCTCTTAGGAGAACCTTCGCATGCATATTCTTTCAGTCGCCCTGGCGCTGGCGTTCTGGGTCGGCCTCTCGCAGGATCTTTCGGCTGAAAGCCCATTCTCACTGCCGTCACCTGTAAAGCCCGCTAAGGGGCCGCAACACAGCCAGTTGGCGAATTTGGTTCAAGGGGCCGGTATCAGTCGGGTCGCGAAGGTGCAGACCGCCGAGCGCACGCAGGAAGGAGAGGCGAGCACATCCGCCGAGCAACGCTGTCCGGGGCTCGAACGCACCGGCTCACCGGGTGCGCGTGTTCCAGGGGAGTAAAGGGGCTGCCGCTGAGCAGCAGCTGCTTCGAGCGCTTCACGCGGGCCGCCGAGCTCTTGCCACCTTGCGTCAACTCGCCTATCCGACAGGGGTGGCCGAGATATCACCCACCAGCGAGGCAGAGCGGCGGGACACCGCACCGGCGGGGGTCCGCCGAGTCGAGGCGCGATTGCGCGACAGCGAACTCTTCCTGCTCGCGCTCGCTCTGTGCGCCGGTGGCGCGGCGGGCATCAGTGTAATCTTGATCGACCAGCTGCTCGACTGGGTACGCTTGGCTGCTTTTGTCGTCCGGCCGGAGCAGCATGTCAGCGACGTCGAGCTCTCTCAGACCCGCGTGTTGCTCATGCCGATTCTCGGCGGTCTTGTCGTCGGCGTGACTGCGATGCTGCTGCGGCGCTGGCGACCGCGCGAAGTGGTGGACGCGATCGAGGCAAACGCACTCTTCGGCGGCCGAATGTCGGTTGGCGACAGCCTCGGGCTCGTCGCGGTCACCGTGCTCTCGGGCGGGTTTGGCGCCTCTGTCGGTCTCGAGGCCGCATATACACAGCTCGGCGCCGCGCTTGCTTCGCGGTTCGGAAGGTGGGCCGAATTGCGCCGCGACGATGTCCGCACCCTGGTCGGCTGCGGCGCCGCGGGCGCGATCGCCGCCGCGTTCAACGCGCCGTTGACCGGCGCCTTCTACGCTTTCGAGCTGATTATCGGCACATACACGCTGCAGACCCTGGCGCCTGTCGGGGTAGCCGCCTTGACCGGCGCACTGGTCGTTCGCGGCCTGGTCGGCTCAAACCCGATCTTTGTGATAGGACATGAGGTCACCATTGCGGCCCCCGATTATTTCGCTTTTTTCGGCCTGGGCTTAGCAGCGGCCGGGCTCGGCATCCTGATCATGAAGGGGGTTACCTGGACCGAGGCGTTGTTTCGCTGGCAGGCGGCGCCGCGCTGGGCACGACCGGTCGTCGGCGGTGGCGTAATTGGGAGCCTCGCCTTTTTCTTCCCCCAGATCCTTGGAAGCGGTCATGGCGGGATTCTGCACCTTGTGCATTCGGGGTTCGAACTTCGTTATCTTGCGGGGCTGATCGTCGCAAAAATCACCGCATCGGCGGTGTCGATCGGTTCCGGCTTTCGCGGCGGGTTGTTCAGCACATCGCTTTTCCTCGGCAGCCTGTTCGGCAGCCTGATCGGCGCCCTGCTTACGGGCCTGGTCCCGCATCTGGCTTCGGATCCGTTGATCTATACCCTTGTCGGGATGGGGGCTGTTGCGGCGGCGATCGTCGGCGCTCCGATCACGATGATTATGATCGTGCTTGAAACGACGGGCGACTTTAAGGCGACGATCGGCGTGATGGTCGGGGTGGTGACTGCAGCGATGGCGGTACGCCACTGGTTCGGGTATTCCTTCGCGACATGGCGTTTTCACCTGCGCGGATTGACGATCCGCAGTCCCGAGGATGTTGGCTGGATCAACGAGCTTCTGGTCGGCCCCATGATGCGGCGCGACCCGTCCGTGATCGCCGCGGAACTGCCGATCGACGAGCTGCGCCGACGTTTTCCGATGGGCAGCACCAAACAGGTCTTCGTCGTCGACGAGGATGGGCGGCTGAACGGCGTCCTCGATCCCACCGAGGGGACCGGGCCGGAGCTTGCCGACACGGGGAGGACTGTCGGAGAGCTCGTTGCCAAGCCTGCGGCATTTCTGCTGCCTGGAGACAACCTTCGCACAGCCCTCGACCGGTTTAGCCGAGCGGCGCAGGAAATCCTTGCGGTCGTCGACAACAAGGAGGATCGCCGGATCATCGGCTATCTCAGCGAAGCCTATGCGTTGCGCCGCTACGCTCACGAACTCGAACGACGGCGCGGCGGCCGTCCCGATGATGCCGGAATTTTCAGCCCGGCCGCCAAAGACGCGCCCCGGTAACCACAAAATTGATGAAGCAATTCCGCGTCCCTGCGGTACAATAGTGCGACGCTGGCGAAACCAGACCCCGGTGCGGACCGCCCCTCTGCGGACGGTTTGCGCTCGCTCCGGAGCGAAACGAAGCGAATGTCACCTCGCTCGAAAGAGCTATGATACCGAACAGCCCCGCCGTCGGTTGCCGGCCCGGTGGCATGGTGCGTCCGTGGCGGTAGCGAGACACCTGGACAGGGTCGTCTCCGAGGTCGGGGGTTTCGCGCGGATGTGAGACGGCGGCGTGCGGTTAGTGCGCCCAAATCATGCGAAACGGCCGGTCAGGGTTATCGACGACCGCGGCGAAGTCTGACGGCGTCGGAGAAAGGAGGTTTTGGGGGGATGGTTGACGTCGTAAGGGGCCAGAGCATGACGGGGGCGCTGCTGGGCGCCGCACCGTGGCCCTTCATCTACGCGTTTTTGATGGACTACTACATTTCCGGCCTGACCGCCGGGGCCACGAAAGGGTGACAGATGGCGCAAGTCGCGCTCCGCAACGTCGTCAAGACATTCGACCGCACCCCTGCCGTGCAGGGTATCAACCTCGACATCGCCGACCGCGAGTTCATCGTGCTGGTGGGGCCTTCCGGCTGCGGCAAGAGTACGACATTGCGCATGATCGCGGGTCTGGAGGAAGCGACCGCAGGCGAAATCTATATCGGGGACCAGCTGGTCAACGATGTGCCGCCGAAGGACCGGGACATCGCAATGGTTTTCCAGAACTATGCGCTCTACCCCCATATGACAGTGTTCGAGAACATGTCGTTCGGGCTGCGGCTGAAGAAGTTTCCGAAGCCGGAGATCAGGGAGCGGGTTCAGGCAGCGGCTCGTATCCTTGACATAACCGATCTGCTAGACCGACGCCCGAAGCAGTTGTCGGGCGGGCAGCGCCAGCGGGTTGCGATGGGTCGCGCCATCGTTCGCAACCCCAAGGTCTTCCTGTTCGACGAGCCGCTCTCGAATCTCGATGCCAAGCTGCGCGTGCAGATGCGTACCGAGATCAAGAAAATCCATCAGACCGTCACGACGACGACCGTCTATGTCACGCATGATCAGGTCGAGGCCATGACGCTCGCTGATCGGGTCGTGATCATGAATGCCGGGCGGATCGACCAAATCGGCACGCCCCAGGAGGTATACCACGCGCCGAAGACGCAGTTTGTTGCCGGATTCATCGGCTCACCGACGATGAATTTACTGCCCTGCCGGCTCGTTGAGAACGGCAGCGGGCTCAGTGTCCGCCTCTCCGACTGGCTTTCTTTCCCGGTACCGGCGTCGCGCGAGGCGCGCTATCGCCCGCAGGTCGGCAAAGAACTGACCTTTGGGCTGCGCCCGGAGCACATCACCGAGGGGCGCGGCGAGGTGCCGCCCGGCGCCGCCGCGTTCGAGGCGCGGCTCGATGTCGTCGAGCCGATGGGCATGGAGACGATGGTTTATTTCGTTGTCGACGGCGCGGAGGTGTGCGGTCGGGTTAGCCCCGCCGCCGCAGGCACGGTCGGCGAACCGATGCGCCTGATAGCCGACCTCAACCAGATGCACCTGATCGACCCGCACAGTGAGGCGGTAGTCTGACCCCCTCAGAGCTCGGGCCATGGATATTCGCGAAAAGGTTGTCGTCGTCACAGGTGCGGCGCGCGGGATCGGCCGGGAACTTGCCTGCGGCCTCGCATCGGCCGGGGCGCGCATTGTCGCTGCGGACATCAACGATTGTTCGACGACGCTGGACCTCGTAAAGACCGAAGACGGCCAGGCGATCGGTGCCACGCTCGATGTCAGCAATGCTGATTCGGCCCGAGCAGTGGCGGCCCTTACAGTCGAGGCATTCGGGCGAATTGACGCGCTGATCAACAATGCGGCGCTTTACGGTGCATTGCGCGGCGGCCGCTTTGATGCGATTGCCGAAGCGGATTGGGATGCCGCGATGGCGGTGAACGTCAAAGGCGTTTGGAACTGCTGCAAGGCGATTGTGCCGGCGATGCGGCAGGCGGGGGGCGGCAGTATCATCAACCTCGCTTCGCTCGCCGCGACCTATGGCATGCCTTTCGGTCTCCATTACACGACATCGAAAGCCGCCGTGATCGGGTTGACACGGGGACTGGCCCGCGAACTCGGGCGCGAGCGGATCCGTGTCAACGCTCTTGCCCCCAGCGCGGTACTGACCGATGGCACCCGCGAATTCTTCGGCGACAAGGTCGAGCGAGCGCTCGAGGTAATCAAGACAGGGCAATCGATCCAGCGTACTCTCAGTCCGTCCGACCTCGTCGGAGCCGTGATCTGGCTCGTCTCCGACGCAAGCTGTTTTGTGACCGGCCAAACCATCGCAATCGATGGCGGGACGGTGATGTTGTGAGCGACCCGGATAGCGTTGGACGGCGCTGAACTAGGCGGAAGGGCCGCGCTCGTCAGCGGAGGCGGCAGTACTGGCCGGGCGACACACTTGCTTTTCGCCGGCCCAGTTTCATCTGCGTGATAAGAGACGCGGCCGCTTTCCATTACCCGCATCTATATACAGCCGGTCTCTTCACTACGGCCATTTTCGGCTCAATGTTAGTTACAGTTAGACTTTGCGCATTGTCGTTTTTTCAATGACCGACTAGCCTCAAAATCGTCGGTGAGCCGCCAGAATACGTCGTTTTCGACGCGAGAGAACCACGCATTACAGAGCATCACGCCTCGATGCTATCGAGCAGAGAGCCGTCGATGCCAAAGCAGGCCGCAATCAATGCGCCGCCATGCGCGGCGCCGGCCCCCAAGGACACGGCGAATTCGCGCTCAGTGACACCGGGTCGGCCGCGGTTGACCCCTCTGACTATGCGCCCGAACCCCTCGAATGGGGCGGCGAGCCTCAGAATATCTTCGTGCCCCCACCAGAAAGCATCGCCCTGCGCCGCCAGAGAGCGCAATGGATTGACCGAGGCGTGAACGAACAGCAGGCTGCGCGATTCGGTTAGTGCGGCATGGCGAAGGGACAGGAAAAAGGGCGTATGGCCCGGCGTTGCATTCATTGCGGCGCGCAGCGCATTTGTCCAACGGGTCATCATGCGCGGGCCGTCCCGGCTGGCTGCTAAACCCTGTCTCAGATCCCCACCATAAGCCCGAATGGTAGTTTCCATTCCGGCCTTGACCATCCACTGCAGCACCTCGCCCGGATTGGGAGCGAACTGCAACTGCAGCAGCTTCTGCCACATTTCTTCCTGCGCGCCGCGCAGGAAGACGACGTGGCAGGCAAGACCGTTCGGGCGTCCCAAGACCCGGCGACGAAAATCGAGGAGCTCGTCGATCGTTGCAAGAACGTCTTCGCCGCATCCGGCATAGTTGCCGAGATAGACGACCCGATCCCCCTCCTCAAACCTTGTGCTGATCGTGTCGTGCAGGCGGCTGAGGCGGCGCGCCTCACCGTCGATTGCAGCGATTGCCCAGACTCTCCGGGCACCCCACAACCGTGCAAATTTCCCCTCCGGCGTCGGTGCGTTTCTCGTCCGTTCCGGCGAGGCCCTCATCGCCCTCGCGCTTAAGCCGCCAACAGCTGCTCGACACGCTGTGTCGCAGTGTTCTCGTCGATCCTCTCGACCGCGGCAAACTCGCGCACGAGGCGATCAAGCGCGGCTTGGTAAATTTGCCGTTCGCTGTAGGACTGTTCCGGTTGGCCGACATTCCTGTAGAGGTCGCGCACGACCTCCGCGATGGATCCGGGGTCGCCCGAGGCAATCTTGGCCTGATATTCTTGCGCCCGGCGGCTCCACATAGTGCGCTTGGCCCGCGAGCGCCCGCGTAATTTTGCGAGAGCCGCGTCCATTTCCTTGCGGCTCGATAGCCGCCGGAGGCCAGACCCCCTCGCCTTCGCGAGCGGGACACGCAGCGTCATGCGGTCCTTGTCGAAAACGACCACAAACACGCTTAACGTATGACCCGCGATCTCTTGCGTCTCAATGCCCACAATCTTGCCGACGCCATGGCTGGGATACACAACGAGATCGCCGGTGGCGAATGGTAGTTTCTCGGAATTCATACCCGTCTCTCAACAATCGGCCGCTTGGCGGTGCCAGGACGCTTCGGTTGGCCGCTGGACGACCGTCCACGACTCCCGCAACGCCGTGGACCCGACGGGAAGTCGACAACTGCACCAGACCAATAATATCATGATTTCGCTGCGCAAAGCTAGCCGATCGCGCATCTGCACCATGCAGATGCGTCGCGGACGCGTGTCCTCACAACATTATCGCAGATGCGAGGCTCAGCTGCCGCCGCCCTTCGGACTGAAGTACTTATCGTATTTGCCCGTGACGTCCTTGAATTCATCAGCATCGTTTGGCGGAGGCTTCTTTCGCGTGATATTAGGCCAATTGGCCGAGTACTCACGGTTGAGTTCCAGCCATTGCTCAGCCGGGGGCTCGCTGTCCGGGATTATCGCTTCGACCGGACATTCCGGCTCGCAGACCCCGCAATCGATGCATTCGTCGGGGTGAATGACCAACATGTTCTCGCCCTCGTAAAAGCAGTCCACGGGGCAGACCTCGACGCAATCCATGTACTTGCAGCGAATGCAGGCTTCTGTGACAACGTAGGTCATGGTCCTGGGATCTTCTCCTGAATTTTCCTGCGGCCGGCCTCGATACGGATCAGCTGTGCTGTTCGAGGCCCAGCCGCGTCAGTACGCGCTGACGCGCCAAGCCGCGTTCTTTATCCGGGACATAAATCAGCCCGCCGACGCGGCGCAGCAGGCTGTCCTCGTACTGGTCGAGCACCCCGTCCGCATAGGCAACTTCCCACAGCATTTCGATGAGCTCGACCCGTTCCCTGAAAGAAAATTGTTCGTTGACGGTTCTTGTAAAGTGGAACAGTTCGGCCGCTTCCGCCGCCGCGGTCTCTCCGGCAGCGAGCAACCTCCGGGCGTCCGGGGCAGAGAGGTTGAACCGGTTCTCGATCAGCCGCGCGATAACGCTGCGTTCGGCCTGGTCGAAGTGATCATCGCTATAAGCTGCCTCGACCAGCAGGGCAGTCAACGCCAGCTCGGTCTCGCGGCGTGGTCGACCCGTCTCAGCCCCGCCGTGGGATCCATTACCCATGATCCACGCTCGGATACGGTCGATCATTGCTTTGCCTAGCATGCAGGTCGGCATGGGGCAACCCTCTGCAGTTTGGGGTTTTGCCCGAAAACTTGGCATGGGCCGCCTTTCGCTTTCGCCTCACGGAAATCCCCTGCCGCGCTGAGCGTTGTGGGCGGACATCCAATATCCCGAAGGGATCCCCGCTGTGAGACAGAGCGGCAACATCGTCCTTCTCCATTTCGTCGGTCAAATGCCGCTCGCGGGAATCGCATGGCAGGCAATACATTACCTTGTAGGCTTACAACGGCTCGGTCACAGGGTGTGGTATGTCGAGGACAGCGGCACCAATCCGTTCGACCCACGCGCGAACAGTGTCGCAATGGAGTGCGAGTATAACGTTCGCTATCTGCAGCAGGTCATGGAACGCTACGGCCTTGGGCAGCGCTGGGCCTATTGGGACGCCATCCACGACATCTATTACGGGCTTTCACGCCGGCAGGTGCACGCCCTCTACACCGAGGCGGACGCGTTGATAAACCTCTGTGGTGCCGCGCAGCTGCGCGACGAGCACCTCGCCTGCCCTCGGCGGATCATGGTCGACACCGATCCTGTGTACGAGCAGATCAAATACGCGAAAGCTGATCGGGCCTCACGCGCCTATGTCAATGCCCACACGCACTATTTCACCTATGGAGAGAACCTCGGGGCAGCCGATTGCCCGGTGCCCCTGTGTGGCGTGCCTTGGCGGCCGACCCGCCCTCCCGTCGACCCCGGTTTGTGGCCGCTGGCACACGATGCCCCGAACTGCTTCACGACCATCGGCACGTGGGAGAATAAGGGCAAGAACATCGAGCTCGACGGCTCCCACTATATCTGGTCGAAGCACGTCAATTTTCTGCGGTATCTCGATCTGCCGCGGCGCCGTCCGGCCGCCCGCTTCCAGATGGCGATGCTGCCGCCCGACGAAGAGGCCCGCTCGGCGATCACCGCCGCCGGCTGGGAGCTCGTCGATCCCCACCCGATTTCGGCCGATGTGTCGCAATACCGCGACTTCATCGCCCGTTCGCGCGGCGAGTTCACGGTAACGAAGGACATTTACGTCCGCTCCAACAGCGGTTGGTTCAGCGACCGCAGCGTTTGCTATCTCGCGGCCGGCCGGCCGGTCGTGACAATGCGCACGGGGTTCGACAAGTTTCTGCCGGTAGGACGTGGTCTGTTCAGCTATTCCACCGAAGAGGAGGCGCTGGCCGGTATCGACGCGATCGCAACCGATTACCGCCGGCATGGCGCTGCCGCCCGCGAGCTCGCCCGGGAATTTTTCGGCTGCGATCGCGTTCTTTCCGCGCTTCTGGCGCAGTGTGGTCTGTGAACCAAGTGGCGGCCGGGCTGACCGTCGGGCCCAGCGGCCGACGCGTGGGGGAACCGGCCGGCGCCGGCTCTTCAGAGAAGATCTCCAGGACGCACCGGATGGGCGTGTTCGCGACCTGGCGTGCCGTTGCGGCCGGCCGCGGCAGCCGAGCCCTGTGGGCATCCGACAGCGATGCTTTTTGGAACCGGCTCTCGGCTGCTCTCGTGGTGCTCGCAACCTTCGCTGTGCTTTTGACGTTTCGCGATTACGGCGTCACGTGGGATGAGGATGCCCACAATTGGTATGGCGATTTTGTCCTCGAGTATTACCTGTCGTTGTTCAGCGATAAGACGGCCCTGCACTGGCAAGACCTCTACAATTACGGGGCTATATTCGACACCCTGGCGGCAGCGCTGAACCGGATCTCGCCGATCGGGGTGTACGAAACTCGCCATCTCCTGAACGGGCTCGTCGGGATCATCGGAGTGATCGGCTGCTGCAAGCTCGCCCGCGCGGTCGGCGGGGCGCGGGCCGGGTTTATCGCAGCTTTGTTCCTGCTGTTGACGCCGAACTACTATGGGCAGATGTTCAATAATCCGAAGGACATCCCCTTCGCGGCAGGCGTCGCCTGGTCGATCTATTACATGGTTCGGATCGTCCGAAAGCTGCC
>JAFMSA010000583.1 GCA_017353855.1 Alphaproteobacteria bacterium | reverse complement strand
TGCCGGTAATCGCAGATAAAGCACGCTAGCTTTGCCGCTTTATGGGCATTCATCGAGTGCCGCAGGCGCTCGGCGCGGAGGACGCGGTGGATCATGCAAGGAGCGTCTTGAGCGGCAGCGGCGGGCCGTGACCGGATCGAAACAGCGAATACAGCCGGTTCTCAAAAGCGCCGCTATGGTTCCCGTGAAACATCGTTTCGGCCAAATAGCGGACGAGATGTTTCTTGCTGATCCAGTGCCAGACACCGATAACCGCCCGCTTGAGCAAGGCGTGGAGGCTTTCTGCGGGGTTGACGTGGACACGCAGACCGGTGCGCAGATGATCGCACGCGAATTCGTCAGCCGAATGATTGACCCGGATGTATCCGGCCTCGGCGCGGCCGACCGCGAGATAGGCGGCCAATTCGTCGGTCGCGATGATCGCGGCGCGATCAAGCCAGCGGCGCACGATCGGCGGGATGTTCTTGATGCGAGGCCAGCGGCCTCATGCGCGATCGTCCGCCCCGCTCGACGGCGGTAAAGCCATTGGCTTGCCGCCGCCGCGGCCCCGGCGCCGCCGATCACGCCGTTCAGGCTCGGGCTATGGCAACGCTGGTTCGTCAAACAGGGGCATTGGCGCTGGTGCTCCCGGCTTATTCCTCTGCCGCCGATGAAGGTCTCGTCGAGTTCGACGCTTTCGCACAACAAATCAGGGTTGCTACCCATCATCGCGCGGATGCGATGGGTCAGATGCCACATCGTGCGGTATTGCAGCCCCGAGCAACGACGCGAGCTTCAGCGAACTGATGCCTTTGCAGCTCGTCGCGAGCAGATAAGTCGCGATGAGCCAAGTGCATATCGGCAGGTGTGTCTTGTGCATCGGCGTACCGGCGGCCACCGAAAAGCGGCGCTTGCACGCGAGGCAGGTAAAATCACCAGGACGCGTTGTGATCCGCGAGGCGCGGTCCACGCGGGCGCAGGCCGGACACACTGGCCCCTGCGGCCATCGCGCATGTTCGAGAAAGGCGAGGCATTCACTCTCGTTGGAAAATCGCCGTTGCCGTTCGGCAAGCGTCAATGGGCGGCGTCCGGGTTTCGTGATCCATAGATCGGAATCTTGTGCTCAAAAGCGATAGGTCCGCAATTTTCTATATCCACTGCCGTGCCGTCGAAAGACGGACGCGATTCAAGGATCTATGATGCGCTGTCATCCGCGGCGAGGCGCCGTCGCAGAACGATCCCGGGCTAACAGGAGGCGAAGAATGCCATCTGACGGTTTCGGCTATCCGTTGACAACCACTTCGGAAGCGGCGGCGGAGCATTACCGGCGCGCCGTCGAGTCGATGCTATCGGCCAATTTCGGCGCGGAGGAGGCGCTCGATGCGGCGCTTCAAGCCGACCCCGATTTTGCCCTGGCGCGCGTCGCCAAGGCGCGGCTGCTCCAGCTGTACCTCCGCACCCCCGAGGCAAAGGCGGAAACCGCAGTCGCGCGGGCGCTACGGGACCGGCTGACGCGCCGCGAGGCGCGCCACGTCGAAATCATCGCCCTGGCGGTCGACGGCGCGGGGCCGCAAGCTCTCGCGCTCCTCGACGAACACTTGGCCGACTACCCGCGCGACGCGGTGCCGCTGTCGCTGGCGCTGGGAGTGTTCGGCCTGCTCGGCTTTAGCGGACGCCGCGACCACCGCGAGGCCGAGCTGGCGATGTTGCAACGCCTCGCGTCACATTGGGGGGAGGAGTGGTATCTTTTAACCTTTCTCGGCTGGGCGCGTATCGAGACCGGTGACGTTGCCGCCGGCATTGCCGAGGTCGAGCGCTCCCTGTCCCTCAACCCGCGCAATGCCTGGGGCGCGCACGCTCTCGCTCACGGCTACTACGAGGCAGGTGATGTGGAGGCTGGGGCTGATTACGTTGCGGGATGGTTGCCCGAATACGATCGGCGCAGCCAGCTTCACGGCCACTTGTCGTGGCACCTCGCGCTGTTCGAGCTCGCGCGTGACAACCCCGCCCGGGCGCACGAGATCTATGCTGATGCGATCCGCCCGGCTGTGACGCACGGCCCGCAGGTCATCAGGGTCGCCGACCCGGCCGCCTTCCTGTGGCGCCAGCGGATCTACGCCGAGGCGGCGCCGGTCGGTCACTGGCGCGAGGTCGTCGAATACGCGCGGCGGACCTTTCCGCGTGCCGGAATACATTTTGCCGATCTGCACGCAATAATGGCGGACGCCGCAATCGGCGACACGGCGGCGGCGCAGCAGCGGATCGTGCAGTCGCGCGAGCGCCTGTCGAGCGGCCGCTTGCCGCAGGGCGAGGTGGTCCCGGCGCTCGGCGAGGGCGTCGTTGCCTTCGCCCGCGGCGACTACACCGCAGCCGCTGACCTGATCGGTCCCATGCTCCCCGAGGTGCCGCGCGTCGGCGGCAGCCACGCTCAGCGTGAGCTGTTCGAGGACACCTACATCGTGGCCTGCCTGCGCGCCGGGCGTGGCGAGACTGCAAGGCAGCAGCTCACCCAACGGCTTGCCCGCCGCCCATCGGTGCGCGACCGGCGCTGGCTCGCATCGATCGGGTGAGCATTCCGCGGTACGCCCCGCAAGACCCCGCGAATACAAAGCCCCACTCCCATGGTCAAGCAGGTGGCCGTAGAGAAAACACGGAAATCAATGCCGATTTTTCACGGCGCATCGCTGTCCACGCCTCGCGGCTACCCTGGGTGCCCTCGCCAATGGCCGGAGTTGAACGGCGCATGCTGGACCGCATCGGCGACGATGTGGCGCGAGCCACGTCCATCGTTCGCTACGCGCCTGGCAGTTACTTCGGCGGCTGTGAAGAGTTTCTGGGCTCAAGGGCGTCTTTCAGGATGAGCGCGTATTTCCGGCCGGGAGGTATATCCGCAATCCGCCGACCTCGCGGCATACACCCAGCTCGGCGACCGGGTGCATCCTGTTCGTTAAGCTGTGGCAGTTCGATCCGGCGGACCGACGAGAGGTCAAGGTCAATATCGCCGCAATGGGCTGTGAAACCGCCGTAAACCGACCCGGAGTAGACTTGAGTGCGTTGTTCCTGCGAAGACGTGCGGCTCGAGCGGTGGGTGCCCGGAGCGGCCATTACACTGAATGTGCCGGGCAGCTGGTGCCGACGGATCGGGTGAACACAAGGAGCAATGTTGTCCGCCGATAAGTGATCTCCCGTAAGGAGAAAACCGGATTCTCAGGAACTCGGCAATTTCGAATCATTGCTGGATTGAAGCCTGTCCTCCTAAGGGCGGACAGCCTCCTACGCGGCCGCGCAGCCAGGACACAGGCTCTGGATGTGCCTCGCCAAACTGAACGGCAAGCCCTGGAGTTGGCAAATGCTGAGCACCGGAGAACCAATGGTCGCAGCACGGGATCTGAGTGAGGCGATTCGAAAGATATACCATGGGGCTATTGCGGCGGGGCGGACACGGCGCGAGGCGTTCGACCTCGCGATTGATTTGGTTGAGAAAAGACAGCCGCAACCGTTGCGATCGGCGCGCCGGGCTGCAGCGAAGGTGCTGGCCTACGAGCCCTATCTCCTCGTGGGGG